>NZ_JBXAWK010000025.1:0-87913 GCF_057291755.1 Kitasatospora sp. UYEF31 | reverse complement strand
CCGGAAGCGGTCGTAGGCACTCTGCCAGGGCCCGAACTCGTCCGGCAGGTCACGCCAGGGACTGCCGGTACGCAAGCGCCACATCGCGGCGTTGACGTATTTCCGCAGGTCGGGGATGGGGCCGACCGCGGCGATCGGGAGGTGGGGCTCGATCAGGGACCACTGCTCGTCGGTGAGATCGCCTCGCGCCATGACCAATTACCTATCAAAGCCGGCGCACCGCGCGCAGGCGATCTCACGAACTCATGATCTGCACTCCAGACAGGACCGAGGACTGGCGTTCTTTCGCCCGGCTGACAAAGAGGACCCGACCGCAACCGCGGCCGGGTCCTCTTTTGTTGAGTCCGCTGTTGTTGAGTCTTCTTTGTCGGGTTCCTCTTTGTGGTTCAGAGCAGTTGGTCGGTGAATCGCTTGAGGGCCCTGGCACCCGACTTCTCCGTCAGTGGGTGCAGCGCGCGGTCGAGCAGCCGGATCCCGGGAACCCGCAGTCCACCGAAGAAGGCGAACCGCGTCGCGTCACCCTCGGGCACGGCAGCCATGCCGCCGATGAGGAACCGGCTCTGCATGAGACACCAGCCGGGCCGCAGCTCGATGTCGAAGCGCGCCCGCAGGCCCAGTGGGCTGCGCGCCCGGCCTTCGAGCTGTCCGCCGGATCCCGCTGTCACGGCGAAGCTCCTGACGTCGGTGATGAGCCTGGGCAACTGGCCTTCGAGGTCTGCGGCGAGCGCCCAGACCTGCTCGAAGGGCGCGGCGATGAGGTGGTCCGCATAGCTCGTGCCCGGGGTGCTGCGGGCGATGACCCGCAGCTTCCGGACATCGTCGAGGCCGGCCACCGGCCAAGAGCCGTTCAATGTCCCCACGCCTTCCGGAAGCTGCGGCGGGCCCGGAACAGCCGGGTCCGGACGGTCGATTCGGGCACGCCGAGCAGTGCGCTGACGGCATGCTCGTCCAGCCCCTCAAGGTCCCGCAGGACCAGGACGGCGCGGTGCGCGGGCGACAGTCGCTCCAGGACATCGCGCACATCAGCGGCGAGTTCCGGATCGTCCCGCGTGGGCACGTCGTCGAGCGGGTCGGGGACGGTCCGGTCCGCCGCGCGGGCGATCCGGACCGCCTCGCGTACGGCGATCACCCGCGCCCAGCCGAACAGGGCCGCGGGCTCCCGCAGTTGGTCGATCTTACGGATGATCAGAATCAGCGCCTCCTGGGTGGCGTCCGGCCCGTCCTGGAGCGCGATCGGGCCGCGCAGTCGCCCGACGTAGGGGGTCAGCAGGTCCAGGAGTCTCCCGGTGGCCATCCGGTCGCCGCGCTGGGCGGACCGGACGAGCGCAGCCAACCGCGCTGCCTCCAGTCGTGTATCCGGGTCCGTCACTTCCACCGCCTTCTTGACGAAGTGTCAGGAGGGTAGAGGCCGTCGGGCACCGGAACATTCCTGTGCTCCGCGTCACATCGCGCCCTGTTGGTGTGCGCCTCCGTGACTGCCGTCACAGGGAATGTTCCACCACTGCGGTCCCTCTTTTCCGGTGAGAGCACTTCACCTCCACAGAAGGCGGCAGCTGTGAACGAGCGGACACGAGTACGGGCCGGGGTCGCGGTGGCGACCGTGCTGGCGGCGGACGCGATGGTCCACGTGTACTGGATGACCGGAGCCACCTGGCCGGCGGCGGATTCCGCGTCGCTGTCCCGGGCCGTCCTCAATATGGAAGTGCCCTTCACCCCGGCGGGCCTGATCGCGCCGCTCACACTGCTGGCCGTCGGCTCCGCGCTGGTGCTGGTGCGGATCGACCGGGCCGGGACTCCCGGCCGCCGACTGCCCGAACGCGTCAAGAAGCTGGGCGCCCGCGCGGTGGCCGCCGGACTGCTGGCCCGCGGTGTCGCGGGCCTGGTCTGGTCGGCGGGCATCGGCGCGGACCCCGACGAACCCTTCTACTGGCTCAACCTCGGGGTCTACACGCCGGTGTGCCTGGCGCTGTGCGGCGCGGCCGTCATCGCGGCCGGACACCGCGGTGGAGTCCTCCGTACAACCGCGTCTCAATAGCGACCTAAGAGATCCTCATCGGCGGATTACCACTCTGTTATCCAGAGTGACAGGCTGTCAGCATGGTCGGGATGACAGGAATCCAGGCGAAGAGGCTCCTCGGCGACGTCGCGCTGCCGGTGCTGTGCACCGCGCCGGCAGCGCTTTCGTACGCCGGACTGGCCGGGCGCACCCCGCCCCTGTGGACGCTGGCCGCCGGAGTCGCCGGCGTCGGCCTGCTGGTCTTCCTCACCCGGGGCCTTGAGCGGTCCTGGCCGGTTGTGGTCGGCGCGATGGTCGCCGCACTCGTCTTCCTGCACACGATGTTCGCCGCAGCGGCACCGACGTCTGCCGCTGCGGGGGAACCCACCGGGACGGACTTCACCGGCCTCACCGTCACCGAGCAGTGGGTCAAACTGCTGCTCTGCTCCGACCAGGCCGAACACAAGCTCCCGCCGGGTGCCACGGCGGTGAGCATCCTGACCACCGCCGGGTTCGACCCGGCCTGGGCGCCGTACGCCCCCTGGCAGGTCGGCATGGCCGCACCGCCCACCGCGGCGCAGCGGCGGCAGATGGCAGTCCGGCCCGCCGACGACCTGTGGCACGACCTCGGCCTGGGGGCCGGGCGACTGCCGCTGGTCGGCGCGTACGCCCTGATCGTCGTCGGCGGAGTTCTGGTCCTGCGGACGCGCGGAGAAACGACAGATGTGCTTTCGGCCGCCTGAGTAAGGCATCGTTGCCCCGACACCAACCACATGTGAAGGGCTCAGTACATCTATGAACACTGTCCGGGACGGCCTCGACGCGGTACGCGGCGAACTTGCACGCCTTGACCGTCCGGTCGCCGGACTGCTCAACCCGGGGCTGGACGCCGACACCGTGCGCAAGCGCCTCGGCGACGACGTCCCCGACGACCTGGTCGAGTGGTTCGGCTGGGCGGACGGCGTCCGCGAGGAGCCGGACCAACTGGTCGACGAAGCCGCGTTCATCCCCGGCTACGTCCTGCTCGGGCTGAGCGAGGCGCTGGAGTTCAAAGCCGAGGTCGGGCTCGAAGGCGAGGAGAACGTGCGCTGGCTGCCGCTCCTGGTCTCGCCCGGCGCGGACTTCTACGCGGCGCTGTGGACCACGGACGAGCCGGTGCAGGCCGCCAGCTACGTGCAGGGCGCCGAGGAGGCGACCGTCTACACGAGCCTGCCTTTGCTGCTGCGCACCTTCACCGAGAGTTTCCGTACGGGCGCCTTCGACGTCGATGACGAGGGTTTCCTGGAAATGGACCCCGAGCTGAGCGACCGGGTGTATGAGGCCATCAACGGCCAGTAAGGCCGCACTGAAGTGGCACAACCCGGCGCGGGTTACCTTATGCCGTGCCCATATCTTCCAGACGCCGCCGTACGGTGCTCTCCACCGCCGCCGTGGCCGCGCTGTCCGTGCTCGCCGTCGGGTGCGGCCTCCTCGGCTCCGACGACCCCGAGGTGCAGTCCGTCAACGCCACGCCCCGTCCGCCGGACACCGCCGGGACCCCCGGTGAGGTGTCCGCGCCGCCCTCCGTGGCACCGCAGACGGGGTCCACCGGCACGGTCACCATCGCGCTGGCCGGGGATGTGCACTTCCACGAGCGCACCGCGCCGCGGCTGACCGGGGCCGGTGCCGAAGGCCCGCTCGGGCCGATCGCCAAGACACTGGCCGCCGCGGACATCGCGATGGTCAACCTGGAGACCGCGATAACCGAACGCGGTACGGGTGAGGCCAAGCCGTACAAGTTCCGCACCCCGGCCAAGACCCTGGACGTCCTCAAGGACACCGGGATCGACTTGGTCGGCCTGGCCAACAACCACGCCGCAGACTTCGGCCCCGTCGGCGTGCAGGACACCCTCGCGGCGATCAAGAACCCGCCGATCCCGGCGGTCGGCTTCGGCGCGGATGCGAACGCCGCGTACAAGCCGGTCATCAAAGAGGCCAACGGGGTCAAGATCGCCTTCCTGGCCGCGAGCCAGGTGCAGGACATCACCTCGCAGAAGTACGCGGCGGCCCCCGGGAAAGCCGGCATCGCCACCGCGCTGAAAGCCGACCTCCTCGTGAAGGCGGTCAAGGACGTCAAGCCGCAGGTCGACGCCGTGGTGGTCTTCATGCACTGGGGCATCGAGGGCGACAAGTGCCCCAGCGGCGACCAGAAGGGCCTGGCCAAGAAGCTCGCGGACGCTGGCGCGGCAGCTGTCGTCGGCACCCACGCGCACGTGATGCAGGGCGCCGGGATGATGGGCGACACCTACGTGGGCTACGGCTTCGGAAACTTCCTCTGGTACGGGACCTCGCCGTACCCGAACTCGAACGACACCGGGGTCACCACCCTGACGCTGACCGCCGGCAAGGTGGTCAAGGAGCAGTTCACCCCGGCGTTCATCGACAAGCGCGGCGTGCCGGTGCCGGCCACAGGCGCGGAGGCGAAGCGGATCACCGACCGGCGGGCCACTCTGCGGCCGTGCACGGGGTTGACGGCGCCGACGCCGTGATCGGGTGCCCGGGGTCGGCTTCCTGAGCTGATGCCCCGCGCCGGAGCCGTGCGCGGACGCCCGGGGCCGGCTTCCTGATCCAGTGACGGATGATCCCGATGGCCGCGATCATCCGTCACCGGATCACCATCGCCGCCTACGTTCTTGGGCCTGGTCCGGTGGGAGACCCAGAACAGGCCCTAGAACGCAGGCGTAGCGGGCGCGACGTACATGTAGGACTTCTCCTCCACCCGCTCCGCGATCCGCCACCCGTCCGCCGACCGGCGGAAGGTGTCGAGGTACCAGAGCCCGCAGAACAGCACCTTCTGCGTGCCGTCCTCGTCCGGGATCACCATCGGGTTGTGGCACATGGTGCGGCCCGTGGCGGTATCCCCGGCCACGGTGACCGACGAGTTGGCGATCAGGTGCTGGAACGTTTGACAGTCTTCGTAGCACCCAAGGTCTAGGCGGTCAAACGCGCTGGTCAACGCCTCGGCCTTGTCGGGCAATGGAGTCCGGTCCGGTTCGGTTCGGGATACCGTGCTGACTTCGTGCTGACTTTACGGGACGCCAGCTGAGGGCACAGGGCGACAGAAGCCCCCGGGCAACCGGGGGCTTTCTGCTGTCCAGACGTAGCGAGCAAGGGGGCCCGTCCGCCGCAGGGCCGTCCCTCTGCCGCTCCCAGGAGCCGCCGCTGGCCGCAAGGGCGCGGGTGCTCCTGGGAGCCGCCTCGTGACCGGCGAGAGCTTGTCAGTAGTCATCTTGGATCTCGGCCTCTCTCATCAGCAGGTATACGGGTATAGGGCGTATGACAGCGCATGGCCGCAGGAGCTTGATACGGCCCTGATGGAGGGGCGCGCCCCCAACGTGAGGCATGGTACGAGCGGCGTGCGGGCCACTGCGCCTGCCCAGAGTGCCGAGAGGCAAAACGCCGGTCGTACTATCCATGGCGTCGCCAGTCCGGCCGGACGGGGTGCTGATAGGTTCTTGCGCGCACTTCTGACATTGTCGGCCGGTGGTGCTAGTGTCAGAGACGTCGGGAGCCTTCAGCTGCCGACTCTCATCGCCCCTCCGAGGGGCGCACTACCCGCCCTGCGCGAACAGGGGCGTATAGCACCATCGGCCCCGCGCATGCGGGGATGGTCCGTGGCTGTGTTTTCATGATCAGCCGGGTAGCACCATCGGCCCCGCGCATGCGGGGATGGTCAAAAAGGAAGGGCCCGGGGCGTAAGCCCCGGGCCCTTCCTTTTGTGCCGCTCGGCGACCAACTCGGGGGGCACGTGTACGCCGGAGGGTGGAGTCCGACGCGCCGGAGCCGAACAACCCGCGTTGGTGCAGGGCCAGTTGCTCGGCCTCGGACAGGTTCGTCCCGCCCAGGACGATCGCTATGGCGAGGTGGACCAGGACTTCGGCGCGGTCCCGCCACCGGTGTCCCGTCCCGACCGGCAGCGCTTTGGCCAGCTCGGCGATCAGACCGGTGCGGTCCGCACACAGGCGTAGGAGTGCCGCTCCGGCGTAGCCGATCAGGCCCTTCGCGTCGGAGGTCACAGACAGCCGCGCGTCCCACGTTGTAGATTTCACCCTGAAGGTGCCCCCGGTTCCTGCTGAATGCTTTCTCGACAATCGCATCCTGGCAGGTCAGGGGCACCTTTTCAGTTCAACTTGACGGTTGGTCAACTTCCGTTGAATAGGCGAGGCCGATGACGGAATCAGTCGGCAGTGATCAGGCGTACAGAGAACCCCGGCGCGGGCCGGGACGATCGGTTCATGCATCCCTGTGCGTGGAGCACCCCCGCAGTGATGGTCGGGGACGACGCCTGATAGATAGTTAGATTATGATTACAATGTGCGACTGTCAAGTAGTACGGACCCAGGAATTCCAGCACGTTTGAGGTTGTCTCCGGCGGGCGAAGATCGCTCAAACGTGCGGCGATCACGAGTGGGACTTCAGCCCAGTTCCCGGGTCATAGGTGCACCCCTTGTCGCCCAGGTGTGCGCGACCGTCCTCGTCTGGCAAGAGAAACGCTCGCGCTTTGGTCAGCGCAGGACAGTCCCTCCAGGCTGAAGGCCGGAGCTCCACTTCCCGGTAAGCAGCCGAAGCCCCCACCGGCAGCCGTACCGACTGATCCAGGATCACCTCGGCGAGCTCGTCGTCCGGCACCTCAGAAAGTGTCACCGTCCGACGCTCGTTCGCCGGACCGGAGACCGTCCGCACCACGTCAGGATCCGCGGTCCGTCGCAAGAGGACGACCTCGACGGTCGGTTCGCCGTCCCGTACTTGGGACTGGACGGTCGGATCGTCCTCGTCCACACCGTTCCTGCTGTTCCGGTGGAGCGCGCCTTCTTGGCGATTCGTACATCGGAAGCGCGCCGGGCGCCGGCCAAGGCGGACTGCCAGTCCGCCGGGCTGCGCTTGGGTTCGCCCCTAAAGCGTCGAAGCGGTTCCATTACAGCCACCACCTGACGAATCGGATTTCGGGCAGCCACACGCTCGCTGCTGCGATCATCCACAGCACCGCCAGGCTAGCGACGCCACCGGCACACACATCCAGGACGTCACTTATGAAGCAGCCCGGCAGGCGTGGTGCTCTGCGGTCCTGCCGGTGCCTCATGCAGCCGACCCCCATCCGAGAGCCCTGCGGGCGCCAGGGTGTGTGCGGATGACCGGCCGTGCCATGTCCTCACGGAGTGCGCGCTGCGCGTCCAGCGGCAGCAGCTCATACAGCTGCTGCACGATTGCGAGCGCCTGGGAGAGGCTGTACGCCTCCATCCGCCATACCGGCGACACCATGCCGCTGCGACTGTCTGACATTGTCGGCCCAGAGCCGATCAGGTAGGGGCGCCCCGCGTTCCCCGCGTCGTACTCGACCGGCGGGCGCGGGACGTGGGTGGTGCGTAACGCACTGCTGTACGGCAGTGCCTGGCTCGTCATGAGATGCCCCCCGAGGGCGTGGAGTCGTGATCGTTTAAGGTGGTGGGGGCCCTCCCCGTTTCAGCCGGGGAGGGCCTTCCCGATGACACATGACGCCTGCTCTTCCACCCCAGCGCTAGGGCAGTGGCTTTGGGTCGTCGGGACGTGCTTACCGGATTTTCATTTCGACATACACTCGCTTACCGCCCACGATGGGGACCCATCCGAAGGCGTCGGCAAGTGTTTTGATCACGTGTAGGCCCCGCGACCCCTCGTAGAGGTCATTGGGTGGCTTGAGGACGGGCATGACGGGGCTGCCGTCGCACACGTCGATGCACAGGCGCTGCTGCGGCCAGCTGATCAAAATGCGCACAGTAGTCGCAGTTTTTGCGTGCACTATGGCGTTGGTCAGCAGTTCGGAGACCAGGAGTTCCGCCGTGTCGGCGACGTTTTCTGACAGTCCCGCGACGCCGCATGTCGCCCGGGTGAGGCTGCGTACGGCGGGCACGTACTCGCGGCGGGGATCGACCGTGATCGTGGCTATGCGCTCAGCCGCTGATGCCCACGCCTCGCCGCACGGGGCGTGATCTGGTGTGATCGGTCCGGACATGGCTCTCCCTGATGTGGGGCTGCATGTCGCTCCGCGCAGAGTATGTGACGGCGCGGAGCGGCGGTGGCTGGGAGTAGCATTGCAGTTCCATGCGGTTCCATGCAACTGTTCTGGGAAATCTGTTAGAAAGCCACTGCCTACACGCACCCGGAGGGCATACCGTGAGTACGAGCAGCTCAGCAAGCATGCAGCGCGCCAGCCTTGAGGGGTCGCATATGCCGGTATCGCCCGCCGATAGTCGCCGCAAGCTCGGCGGCGAGCTGCGCTCGCTACGCGTCGGCGCAGGGCTCACCATGCAACAAGTTGCCAGCGCTTTGAGCTGGAGCAAGGCCAAGCAGAGTCGTTTGGAGACAGGATTTAGCGCCCTTAGCCGACACGACCTGAATCGGCTTGCCACTCACTTTGGTCTAGACGAGTCGGCGCGGAGCGCTCTTGAGGCGCGGCTAGAAGAGAGCGCCCCCCAGTGGTGGGATGAGTACTCGGATATTCTGGCCGCTCCGTATTCTGCGCTGATAGCCTTTGAATCTCAGGCAACGGAGATTTTTACTGCAAATTCGAGCATGGTCCCCGGCCTGCTTCAGTCGCGTAATTACGCAGCAGCGATCGTGGGGGCACTAGCCCTCGTTTCTGATCCGTATGATGCTGAAGCGCTCGTGGAAGTGCGCATTAAACGTCAGCGGATTCTTGCGAGCAGTGATCCAGCTCTGTTTTCTGCCGTGGTCAACGCCGCTGCTCTGAGCATTGAAGTCGGCGGAAGAGGGGTCCTTAAAGACCAGCTTGAGCACATGCTAAATCTCTACGACCTCCCTAACGTTAGTATCCGAGTCGTGCCGTACAGCGCCGGGGCAGGCGCCTATACGGGAGGCTTCTCGATTATTGACTTTCCCGGCCCGTACGAAACGAGCGTCGTTTACATTGAGTACGAGGGCGGCAGCCTCCTTAAGGAAGGTGATAGAGATATCCGTAGGTACAAGCGCGGTAAGGACCGCCTGCTTTGCGCGGCACTGTCCTTGGAAGATTCAAAAAAGGCTATTGAGACTAGGTGGAAAGAACTGTGAGCATCGAAGACAACACGTGGCGTACGTCGACGTATTCCGGGTCCGGCGGGGATTGCGTCGAAGCGGCAGCCTTGACTGAGGAGCCCGACCCGGGCGCGCCGATCGGGCTTCGGGATACTAAGTTCCGCAAAAACGGACACTTGGAGTTCACGCCGGCCGCGTTTTCTGCTCTGCTCAAGGAGCTTCAGAGCTAGCGACGCTCGCGCAAGAGGGCCCCGCCGGGCATTCCGGCGGGGCCCTCTTGCGCGCCTGTCCGCGCGCCTGGCCGTCCTCGCGGTTTTGAGGTGTCTGAAAAAATGTTGCATCCGGGCAGGCGCGCTGGAGCCGGGTTGCCCCTGTTCCTCCCAGGAGTGCGGCTCGCTGGGTAGCTCCTGGCGCGCACAGGCGCTGGGCCCGGGGAATGCCTTCCGCAGCGCGCTGCGGTATCCCCGTCCGGGGAGTCGGTGGAACGAGAGCCCCGCCGGGGTCATGACCGGCGGGGCTCTCTGCTGTCCCCGGCCGGTCAGGTGTCTTGAGCCGGTCCGGGATCGGTCCCGACTGTGCCGCTAAATAGCGGGTAGGCCCCTCTGCTGGCAAGTTGCTATTTTCCGCCACGGGGAAAATCCTTAAGGATGATTCGGGCATTAGGAAAGATCTTGGGGCAACTGTCGGATTCTCCGCAGAGCGCTATAAAGAGTCGCGTATCCGGCTATGCATATGGACAAAATGAGCGTAAAGTGCCGACCCGCAGATATTTGACGAGTAGTCAAGCTTAAATCTGCCTTAAGGCTACGTGATTCGACTCACATCATAATGATCGCTTCGGCGGGGTGCTGGTGACAGCGCGTTGGCCTAATGTCATCCCCACACAACCGGAACGGCGGGGGTCGCCCCGGGGTGCTAGCAGTGGGGCGCGCGATGACTACAGCCATGGAAATGAATGCGCAGAAAGAAAAAAACACCGTGCGGACGGTTTACGGGACGATTGATTCGCCCGGCGGTTGCGTTATGGCTACGACGCTTTCCGAGTGCATCGAAATTTGGGTAATTGCTCACAGCGGAACCACACTGGACAACGTCACCGAAATTTTCGGGTACATTCCGTCCGGCGCGGTTCACATCAGCGTAGAGGAGGTAATCGAATTCGCCATACACGACGGCGATTTCGCCACCTTCGACGTTTACCGAGTGCCGCGCCTGTGACAGCCGCTGCGGTTACGCCGGGCCATCGGTCCGTGAGTCAGTATCAAACATTTTCCAGATGCGGAGAGGCGTTCCGCCTATCCAGAGTCGAAAAGGCCCACGGCCGTCCCGCAGCCTGGTTTGCGCAAGGCACGGCGGTACACTCGGCAATTGAGGCCGCCGAAGTCGGCGAGGGCGATCCGTTGGCCATTTTTGCGGATAAGTACGACGAGGAAATCCGTACGGCAACGGAATCAGAACCGGATCTTTCCCGCTGGATGCGAGGCAGCCGGACAAGGACAGAGAAGGACATCAGTAACCGCCGCGCGGCGGGTGCCGGGCAGGTCGCTCAGTACCTAGACCGCATGGGTGACCGAATTGAAAAAGTCTGGCATGCGCCGGACGGAACTCCCGGGATCGAGTACAAATTTCGGGTAGACATCGGCGGCGTGGATGTCATCGGGTTCATAGACCTGATCATGGTTTGGCCGTCCGGAGGCGTCACCGTGAGGGATATCAAAACGGGCGGTAAACCGGACAGTCCGTTTCAGCTAGCCGTTTACGCGCTGGCCTTGCGCGAGCTGTGGGGCGTGCCCGTTTGGTACGGGGATTACTACATGTGCAAAAACGACGCGGGCCCTACAGACTGGTATGACCTGAACGCGTACCCGGACGAATGGATCGAGCAACAATTCGCGGCCATGGATCAGGCAGAGCGGCTAGGGCTCTATACGGCGTCGCCGGGCAAGCACTGCTTCACATGCGGTGTAAAGGATTTTTGTACGGCGGCTAGTATGCCGACAGTGCCGCGCTAGACTGGACAAGCAAAACAACTTCAAACAAACAACTTCATAGGAGTACGAATGTACCCCAATACCAATAGCCCCGTACCCGAATCCCCTTTTAGCCTCAACATACGGCCTGGGGCGGGTGCGGACGGCGCGCAGATTACCATTCGCGGCATGAGCATTGCGGATTGGCTGCCCAATATTGAGGCGTGCGCCGCAGACGCTAATCGCATCGGCTCCGCCGTTTCGATGATGTGCGCGGCCTACATTGTCGGCGCCGAACTCCAGGCCCCGCCTGCCGCCGTTCAGGCCCCCACATATCAGCCGCCTACGGCGGAAACCCTGGTCCAGCCGTACGGCGCCCAGGCCGCCTACCAGCCGCCGACCGCATCTCAGAGCTACGGCCCGCCGCCGCCTTCGCCTGCCGCCGTGCAGCCGACCGGGTCGGCCCCGGCTTGTGTGCACGGCCCGCGAACTTTCCGCCAGGGCAACGGGGCTAAAGGGGCGTGGTCGGGCTGGATGTGCCCGACGCCTAAGGGGACACCGGACCAGTGCGCCGCCGTGTGGAACTAGCGGGGCCTTACATACATACCTAACTGCCAGGGTAGCGGGGGCTTACTTCCTTCCTTCCCGGCCGGACGCGGCGGGCCGTCAAGCCCGCCGCGTCCCCTCCTGGGGGTACATATGCTCACGCTTGTCCAGGGGCTCCGTCAGCGCGGCAGTGCCGGAGACCCTATACCTACCGTGTATAAATCCCTGGCCGCCGCTGGTATTCATATTCGGCGCGGACAGCTTCATCTGATAGCGGCCGGACCCGGTACTGGCAAATCGGCGTTCGCCCTGAATGTTGCGCTAGGCGCAAAAGTCCCCACGTACTATTTCAGTGCTGACAGTGACGCGTTTGTGCAGTACGTACGGGGCGCGGCGATCGTTACCGGATGGTCTACGGCGCAAGTTGAGGACGCTATTACGCGGAAAGAAACCGCAGTCCTTGACGCGGCCTTGGGATACCACTCTCGCATCAGGTTCAATTTCGATGCGTCGCCGACTATGGACACCATAGAATCCGATCTTGCGATATTCGCCTCGATCTACGGCTGGCCCGCTGTAGTCGTAATTGACAACATCACCAACATCACACACCCGACCGGCGGTGAAGGATTTCAGGCGCTGGAAGACATTTGCGCCTACCTTCACGATCTTGCCCGGCATACGGGTGCCGCAATTATTGCCCTCCATCACGTTAAAGGGCCCCACAATGACGGCGATCAGCCGATTCCGCTCTCCGGTATCCGGGGCCAAATCGGTGGCATTCCAGAGGTTGTGCTGACTCTCCACAGGGGTATAAGCGCGCAAATGGATGCGACGCTAAATGTGTCCGCTGTGAAAAACCGGGGATCGAGAGCGGATCCGTCCGGGCATACGTACACGCCGCTTCTGTGGGAGCCGGAATACATGAGGATTACAGGATGAGCATGATGTGGAACGCCGTCCTCCTGGTCGCGTCCGCGACTTTCGGATATCTAGCCTTTCTTGCTCTTGCGGGCTGGGCCCTTCGGCTATGGGTGGAGTATTTCAGTGGTCGATCCGACGATTAGAGCCCGCAACCGCGCTAACAAGCGCAAGGGGTACCAGTGGGAATCGGCAGTTTGCCGTTACATGAATGCCGTCGGGTTTGAATGGAAACGCAACGGACAACGCTTTGGAGGGAATGATATGGGCGACATTGCTACAAACCTGCCATTAGTTGTGCAGTGCAAAGACGTTGAGCGCGTCAGCATTTGGCAGGTCCTTGCCGCCGCCAAGGCTCAGGCCGATAACGCGGACGTCCCAGACTACTGCGCGGTCCTCAAGCGGCGCGGCGCAGGGCCGGGAGAAAGTCTTTGGTGCTTCCCGGGGCATGTAGCCCGGGAAATGATCCGGCACTACTACGGAGCGACCTATGGGCCAGACGGAGAAACCTCCGATAGCTGACGTAATCCGTCACTACCATCCCGATTGGGAATGCGCTGCACGCGGGGGCTGGGAACCGGTCCGGTGCCCGTGGCACGGGGACCGGAGTGCATCCGCATCCGTCAGTACAGATTTCAATTATTTCCAGTGTTTTGGGTGCGACGTTAAGGGGGACTCGTGGGATCTGATTATGCAGGAAGAGCGTTGTGATTTCTCCGGTGCCCGAGAAATCGCGGCTGGATTTCTTGACGGACGCTACGGATCTGTATCACGAGCAGATGCAAAGCAGCCTGGACGGCGCAGAGTATTTGGAGAAAACGCGGGGCCTATCGTGGGACAGCGTTCGATACTTCAAACTGGGAATCGTCGCCGACCCTTTGCCGGGCCATGAGGCGTACAGGGGCCGCATAGCCATCCCGTATATCAACATGACGGGCAGTGTTTCGATTCGGTACCGCTGTATCGAGGTGCACGACCACAAGGCGTATGGGCACGCTAAGTACGGTCGAGAGCCGGGCGACGGAGTCAAATTGTACAACGTCCTCGCCTTCACGGCGGAAACCCTACGCATTGCCGTCTGCGAAGGCGAGATAGACACCATGTCAGCCGTACAGGCCGGTATCCCGGCCGTAGGGGTGGCAGGGGTGCAGAACTGGGCGAAGGAATTCCCTAGAGCCTTCAAAGGCTACGATGAAGTCGTCATCCTGACGGACTCGGACGACGACGGCCAGGGTTCCGAATTTGGCCGCAAACTCGTCGAGCAGATGAACAATGCGAGAGCGATACCGATGCCCGCAGGGCACGATGTCAACTCGTTCACAATTGAATACGGACCGGATGAACTCCGGAAAAAGGCGGGTTTCTAATGAACTTCGACGTTGGTGACCGAGTCCAGCTGACCGCCCCCTACGACCTGGACCCCGTCGGTTCCGTAGGTGTCATTACGACCGTCCGCACGGGGGCTTATAGCTCTTTCCCGTACTCGGTCCGGCTGGAGAGTGCCGCTCCGGACGACTTTGATTTGATCGTCACAGATGACGAAATCGAGCTGGTTCCACCGACGGCCGACGACCCTGCGGAGTTCATAGGCGCCCTGATCGCGAAGCTTTTTGCTGACGTGGTTTTTGGAGCCGATCTTCTTGGCGAAACCGCAAAGCCGGAGCCCGCCCCGGCGGAGCCGGAATACGACTGGCTAGAGCTGAGCGAGGCTATCGCATATTTCACGAACAATCTTAAGAACCTTGCTGCACAGGCAGACAAGACGGCAAAAGCGGGGCTTAAGACCCTGGCCGCCCTGCACGCGTCCGGTCTCGTCAAGGACGTCGAGTAATGCGTCGCATCGCTGTTATCTCAGATACACAGATTCCGTACCATCATCCTGGCGCGGTGAGCGCCCTCCTGGACTATATTCATGACGTCCAGCCGGATGAAGTAATTCATATTGGTGACGTCATGGACTACCCGCAGCCGTCCGTGTGGACGCTGGGAACAAAAGCCCAGTTCGATACGTCCGTCAAAGCGGATTCCGAACGCGGAAAACGCTTTTTTGGAATCCTCCGAGAGGGCTACGACGGGCCGGTAACGGTTCTGGGATCCAATCACGACGAGCGCCCCGCTAAGAAGCTCCAGAAGTCCGCTCCGGAGCTCGCAGAGGACGACAATCCGTTTGCCGTCGCGAATCTTCTGGATTTCAACTCCCACGGTATTGACTTCGTGGCCGACTTTTACGATTTCGCCCCGGGGTGGACGGCAACGCACGGCCATTTGGGTTTCAGTCTCTCTCAGCTCGCAGGGCGCACGGCCCTGAATGGCGCCCTGAAGGTCAACAAGAGCATTGTCATGGGTCACACTCACCGACTGGGACTCGCGCCCCACACGACGGGCTACATGGGTCGCACAAGCACCTTGTACGGCCTTGAAGTCGGCCACCTCATGGACATCCGCAAGGCGTCCTATCTGAAGTCCGGTGCGGCCAACTGGCAAATGGGCTTTGGCGTCTTGTACACCAGCGGCGCGGACGTTACTCCGTACGCGGTGCCGGTCCAGAGCGACGGTTCATTCACGTTCGAGGGGGCGACATGGAACAGTACGGCGCGACACAAGTTCTAGAAACCCCGGACGAGGCGGCGGCCTGGGATCACATCGTGAATGCCGCTACGAAGGCCGCTAAAACTGTTCATCGCGGAGCGTTTGACGTCGACCTGGAGGACATCTACGCGGAGATCATCCTTTTTGCCGTAGGCAATATGGCCTATCTGGAAACGCTGCCAGAGGGGCCGCTAGTAATCGCCCTCAAGCGCGCCGGATGGCGGTACGCGGAAAAAGAACGACAGTACGCAATCGTGAATTCCGGCTGCTACATCTACACGACGCAAATCGTTCGCCGCGTCCTGTCTACCGTGTACTACGCGGCGGAGGCGCGGGCACAGATGCCGCTCCCTGAAAATCAGTACACGGCCGCTGACGCGGCATCCCCGGTCATTGCCATTTGGGACATCGACCAGGCAATGGAGCGCATCGGACAGGCCCACGTTTCAGTGATTGAACGCAAATACCTTCTCGGCAAGGACATGAGGGACAGTTCTAACCGCCGCCGACTGTCGCGGGCGATTGAAAAGCTCACATGGGCGTTGAACTACAAAAACTCTGACCGTCACAGGGAAGCAGAGCGGGACCGTGGACACAACTGCTAATTCGAAGGGGTAATTCTTAGGGGGCAGGCGCGTAATCTTATTCATACAAGCCGGGGCGGGTGCAATTAAGACCCCGCCCCGGCCTGCCGCAAGGAGAACGCCGATATGGGCGAGCACACAGAGGTGTTCAAGTCGTGACGCACATATGCAGCAACTGCGCGATAACGCTAACGAGCGAGTGGTACGACATGGATGAAGACCTTGGCAGCGCCGGGCTTTTGTGCCCGGCGTGCTACCGGGCGGGCTATATGCCGACCGATCAGGCCGGCGGGGAAGACCAAGATTGGGCAGGACGACTGTGAATGACACCCTCGAAGAGGATACCGATATCCCCGTACCGACAGTCATCTACTACGTAGACAGGCAAGGCCGGACCGGCTTGCCGGAAGCAAAGTATCGCGCGGCAAAACAGGGAATTTCTGTGGTGGTCGTAACGTCCCCTGATACCGGTACGGCGGCCCCGTGACAGTCGTCCGGCACCGAAAGGTCTCAGGCAAGCACGGGGCGCCCCAAGGCCGTAGTCACGGCCTTGGGGCCGTCATTGTCGGAGTCATTCTCTCTATTGCCCTAGCGCCCACGATGCACCCCGAGCACCCGTACGCGGATCGGGAGACGGTACGCGATGGCGGAGAGTAAAAAACACTGCCCGTGTGGCGCTGGCCGTACGACGAGTGCGATTGCACCGACGACCAGGACGACGAGGAATGAGAAAGGCCCCCGCCTTCCGGCGGGGGCCTTTCTCATCGCACAGTGGTACCACTCCGGGTACCCGTAATACCCCGCGATGAAGGCTGCTTTTTGCAAATCGTTCAGGCCATGCGGAAGCTTGTCACCTCCCTCTCCTAGTCAAAAGATGTTTCCGACGGACCGACGGGAGCGTCGTAGGATTCGAACCCTCTTAACATTGCGTCTCTTTCGGATTCAGTAGTGGCAGCACGCAAGGGCCCCGAATGAGCCGTGATTCTCCACCCTGACGATTAGACCCAAATAGCTTTGCCGGCGCGGGCGTTAGGCCCCTAATGATTAACTAATGCTAATGCCTCTAACCCGTACGCATTAGAAGAAAGGCGCTCCCTGCGGGTTCTCTATGTAAGTAAGGGGTAAGTACCCCCGGGGGGTATAGGTGTTTAGGCATTAGGGGATTGGGTGCTTACTTAGTTAACGGTTGGGGAGGGTAGCGGGGGTCTGCAACTGAAGCGTTGCCTGATATGCGGTATATGGAAAACCTATCAGGTGGTCAAATGTGGACAGACATATTGGGACAGTAGGCAAAGATAAGGCAAAGGAAAGAGCCCTTCCGGGAGGTCGGAGTGCGGCTACTTTCCGTTAGTCAGGTTTCGGGCATACGGCGCATTGTGCGCGATATCCACCCTTCCCTAACTAAGTAAGTTTACAGAAGGTCACGGCCACGCCTGGACCACTCCATATAGACATGCGTGTCGATCCGAACTTACTTAGTTATTGAGTCCTGGACTTTCGTTCTCTCGTAGGGCAGTGTCTGGGTTGTCGCCACCAAGGGGCAGCGCGAAACCGCCAAACGGGCCGGATGAAACCGGACGGGAGGAACGGTCCGCAGCTTGATAACTCCACAGCGACGTACTCAGAACGCGGCGAAACCGCTCCGGTGGCACGGAGCGGACGTTACGGACTGGCTCCCCGGATGGCGCATCGCGCCCCTACGCCGAAACTCCAATCATTTAACAGCCCCCATCGACGTACCGTCGAAAGCGCGGGTTATGTGGAGTAGCGAGAAATTCGGGTTAAGACACCGGCCGTAACGTGAACCGCGAGACTGGCCAACACTTTGCCTGCCAGTAGGACATTCACCAGAGCTTGACGGAACCCCTAGCGGCCCTCATCGCGGCCGGTAGGGGTTGCTGCGGACTCTGGTCCGCTAGCGGCCGGTTAGGCCGCTAGAACGCCACACGGGAGGTTCTGGCATGAGTGTCAGTTTCATCAAGTCACACTCGCGGCGGGGAACGATCACTGTCGGGAACTCTCGGGTAAACCGGTTCGTGCGGATTACCGAGGGTTACCGGGGAGATGTTCAAATCCTAGTAATCGGAATGGATGGTTGGATGACCGAATTCCCGGCTCCCGGGTGCACCTTGGCCGACGCGATGCGGTTGGCGCTGCGGCGGTTTGAGTACTTCACCACATCGTGGGTTTGGTACTGCTCCGAAAATATGCACTGCGAGATTCACCCTCACGTCACAAGCAAGTGACGCGGTACCAATCACAACAAGGAGGCAAGTCGGTATGTCTGTAAGTCTGGTTAAGCACGACATGCGGTACATGATCATTACCGGTGGCTCTACCGTCATCAAGTCGGTAGTGATCCAACCGGGCGCAGGTGGGCCGATGCTGTTGACAATTCGCAGGAATGGGGAAACGCGCTCCGTCGATTTTCCCCAGGACACTGTGCGCTCGCTGTTTAGAATGGCGCGACACTTTGAGGCTGATTACACAACGGCCGTAATGGCGAACTGTGTCCGGCCGGAATGTCGGATGCACCGGATGAACATCTGGGTAGCACGTTAGGTCAGCAAGCGTGCAGGCGGAACGAGAGCACGGATAATGCTCTCGTTCCGCCCTGTGGCGACCGTACAGCAGCATCTACACGAGGTGGCAGGTATGGACACGTTCGGCAGGCAGTTACAGCGCGTAACGCTGGCGGAGAACATAGGCAAAATGGCACGGATTGACGCAATGTTGATCAAACGGACGCGTCCGGCGGAACGCGTAGCGGGTACCCGGTGGTTTGATCGGGTCACGTTCCCGGTGATGGTGGCTGGCCTGGCGGTACTTCTGGCACTTCTTGCCGGGTATCGTCTGGGGACGTTTTGGCCGGATACGGCGCGGCCGTCAGTGGTAGCGCCTCATCGGCCACGTTAGGCGCTACCAGGGAGCACTACAGGTCAGTAGTTCACTGTCCGCTTAGGCGGACGTCCGGAAATGGCTACCGCAGGGTAGTGCGGTTCGATTCCGCTACCGGACGCGACTCCCTATCGGGAGCGCTCTATAGGTCAAACATTAGGGGATGGTATGCCGTATCACGTGGATCGTTGGGGTAACGAGATCTATACCGACTCGGGCGGAGATGAGTGGTATGTGTCGGATGAGTATTCAACGCCAACACTCGCACTGGAAGGAAAGTCGGGCGCTTACTCGTATCCGATTGTGACCGATCCGCCGGAGTGGGCCGAAGGTTGCGTAATTGAAAGGGTTCCGTTCAGTAGCGCCATCTATGCGACTGCTTCTACGTACGTAATCGAATGTGGAATAATGCGGGAACTTTCTGCCGCGTGGATAGAGAAGGGCTAGGCGACTGCCTAGCGGCTCCGTAAGCGGCTATCGCTTAGGTGCGGTAGGGAGGTTCGATTCTTTTACGGGGCACTGACCGCACCTAGTAGGGGTGCGGACTACTGCCAGTCGCATACACGCAAACTGTCAGCATGTGGACATGTAGTGAAAGTTCGCATAACACGTACGTACTAACAGGACGACGTCTAATCGACGTAGCGCACGCCTAGTACTGGACTAGGGCCGAATCATTCGGCGGCCGTTCAATCCGGCCCGTGCGCTCTGTCATGCCCTAATCCAGGGCGTGCGATTGAAAGAGGATAGATCATGGCAAACAAGGGCTATGCGATATGTGGTATCTGCAATGGCACTGGTTGGAAAAAGACCAAAGTTCAGCGGAAGGACAAGAACGGGAAGGTCACTACCGTGGAAAGCCAGGTTGTATGCAAGGGATGCAAGGGGAGTGGAGAAGTGAAACGACCGTAACGACCGGCTAGCCGGTCGGGCGTAGATGGCTCTACAGGCCGCAGCGATCAGCCTGTCCCCGGTTCGATTCCGGGGGCGCCCGCAAGCCTTACCCAGGCTGGGCGGGGCGTACGGGGAGGGAATCTCATGTCACCAATACATCCCGGCGACCGGGTTTGATACGAGCCGCTACAAAAATGGTGCGTATGGACGGGCGGACGCCGGACGGTACACAGCGACTGGACCGGAGTCGATATTTATCTCGACGACCTTAGATTGCGAGTGTGCGGGAGCACAAAAACCTTCTGGGGGCCGCTTCTCCTGACAGGGCATCCGACGGGAAGCATGAACCAGCTAAATCCGCGCTCCGACATGACGGACGACAGTATCAAAACCAATACGGATGAGGTAAGCAAATGATAATTAAAGACGCTGACACGGGATACGTTATTGACCTGGAAGCGCGAGACGCCATTTTGGTAGTACCGCCTATGGCGTTCGGAGTGTTCTACATGATCAAGGCTGGACTACACGGCGGATGGACCGTTACCGGCCACGAAATCGGTATGGACTATGACGGGGAAGGGACTGAAACTGTAACCCCTGTCGGAGAATACGCCACACAGGAAACCGCGTACCGAGCGGCGATGAGCCGCTACCACTTGGACTACTGCTAAATCCGGCTCTTCCTACTCGTACACGGACTACAGGAATCGGTCCGTGTACGGGTAGGGGCAACCGGCCCTGAACAGAAAACTCCTAGGGAGTGCATCGTGGAAATGCAAGTCACGGCGCAGATTTGCGGACCATGCTTTACTGGCGGTATTACCACAATTGCCGTACGGATAATACAATTCGGCATTCAGTCTGGCTACATCGGTGACGACAAGCAGGACGCTGTCACAGGTGAAATTGCCGCGTGCGTGCCCTGCGGAAAAATGATCGCCACGTCCGTCGCGTGGCTTGCCGACCGATCGGACACGGCGGTTGCGGGCGTCGCCCTGGACGATGACCAGGGCGACGCGGGCGCCGGTCCGGCGGTAGTCGTAGCGGCGCCCCCCGTAGTCGTCGTACCCTCCCCTAAGGCCGTACCGGCCGCCGCACGACCCATACGAGCCGCCACCACTACACGGTCGGCCGGTACGGCCGCTGAGGGCGGGTACAGCAAGGCGGACACGGCAAACGCACGGGCGTTTGCGCGAGAGAGCGGCGAACCGGTCGGCACGAAAGGCCGTCTAGGCGCAGAGTTCTACCCGCCCTGGGTAGCTGCCGGTCGGCCGGTCGCAACGGCGCGTTAGGTAAGCAAGGGCGGGCCCGGGGTGCAGTAATCATCCCGGGCCCGCCCTACCGCCGCACTAAAGGAGTGACGCAGTGACAGACATCGACACCATGGCCACGGGCGCAGTCCTTCAGGCCGTCCAGGCCGTAGCGCCACACACAGAGGCCGACCCTCGGGGCGTCCTTGCGGGCCTGCTTACGGCCACGTCTACCAATATCGGTCCGTCGGCGCGGCTTCATATCGGCTCGCTAGAACAACCGCTATTGGTTTGGACTCTCCTTGCCGGAGAGACATCTAGAGGCCGCAAGGGGACCGCTTGGGGAATGGCCGCAAGAATTATGGAGCTGTCGGCTCCCGGATTTCTTGGAAGTCATACGGTCACCGGCGCGACGTCGGGGGCCGGAATCGTTGCGGCCTTGGCAACGCGGAGTTCTGCGGATAATAAGGCCAAAATTGAAGCAGAGGAAATGGGGATTCCGTATACGGGCAGAAATCCATCTGATCACCGGATGTTGCTCAAGCTCGAAGAATACGTAACGCTCATGAACCGCAGCAAGGCGGATGCCACCCTTGCGGGCATTCTCCGGGAATGTTGGGATGTTCTAAACATTTCATCCACTACGGCGCGTAGCGCGATGGCCGTAGAGAGGCCATACGTCGGCGTACACGGACACGTAACGCCGCAGGAATTTCGAGGGGCGGTCTCGGGGCGAGATATTTCCGGGGGCTCGTACAATCGCCTTTTGATTGTCGGGGTAGAGCGCTCGCAGGAAATCAAGTACGGGCATGCCATTCCGCCGGTAGCGCTCAATTCCGCCGGACTCCTTATTGAAGAGGGGTTGCTCTTCGCTCGGAGAGCAAAAAGCATCGGCGCGACCGGAGATGCCCTAGATTTGATGAACAACTCACTCCGGCGCGAAATTGAATCATGGGGCGATAGAGACAACCTCCTTGAGCCGTTCGCGGTACGAGGGCCTATGCAGGTTTTCCGAGTGGCGGGCGTGTACGCGGCGCTTGATTGCCGGAAGCTGATTTCAACTGAAGACCTATACGCCGCATGGGGCTTTGTCCGCTACTGCTTCGAGTCGATCAAATCAATCGTTACCGTGGATAAATCAAATGCTCAAAAAGCGCTCGTGGAATCTCTAACCAACGCCATTATCGCGGCCGGACATGACGGCGTAAAGCAACGTGACCTTACGGCGCAATTCCAATATGACGCTACAGGGCCGGAAATTAGGAATATCGTTCAAGGAATTCCCGGCGTAGTTGCGCAAAAAGGCCCCTCAACGGGCGGACGCCCGTCTTTGCGGTACTACTACAGCCCGGACGCGAAAAGGGAAGACGCGCGTCCGCCCGTGGCTACCGCCGCCGCGTCTACGCAGCCCCGGCAAGCAGTCACGGTCACCGTGCCCACGCAAGCCCACAAGGCGGGCGCCAAGGCCGCGCCTGCCCCCCGCAAGACCGTAGCGCCCGGGCCGGTCCCCGGCGTAAACTTTTCCGGACTCGTAGGACTGGACTAATCGGGTAAACAATGGCGTGATGAAGTTGCCCGCTGATGTCAGTATCCATAAGCAGCCGCACACGCCGGACGGCGTTCGATAGCGTTTCATGGGGGCCGGTCTCCCGGCCTCACGTGATGCACCACCGAACAAAAATACAAAAAACTACAGGAAGGCCCATAATGCCGAAAAAAGGTCAAACGCTTCCGTGGCGGGTAACCGCGTCATGGGACGGCGAAAATGCATTCGTTACCGAGTACGACGACATTTATAAGGGAATGAAATGAGCAACGACAAAGAACAGGTCGTGTACCGATGCCGCACCGGTGGGGCCAGTGGCCTTAACCATACGTCCGAATGGACGCATAAGGCAGACGCCGAACAAATGTTTAGCGGATCCACCACCACATACGCAAAAATCGACGTAGCGTATGTTCTGATCGAACGCCTGGCGGCTGACGGCCGCGTATCAATCTGTCTGCGATGGACGGGCAAGAATGCCGCTCTTAGGGAGCCCCGGCGACTGGCAAGCCTGGAAGCGGCCGAAGCGGCAAAGTTTCCCGGCCTGTTCGAAAAGGTAGAACGGGAACGCAAGGACCAGGAAGAGCGCGACCGCGAATCAGATCAGTATCTGAACCGTAACAAGTAGCAGAAAAAGCCCCCGCCGTAAGGCGGGGGCTACCTCAACCGCTTGGGGGCGGAAATGCCCGGTGAGGGTTACGACGACCGTAAGAAACGGTGGGCACGCTTAACGGCATACTGCGGAACGTGTGGCGGTAGGGGTGAGATTACAGTGCCCGTCGGCTGCTTCGACGGAGGGCAAACATTAGCAACGGTGCAGTGTCCGCACTGCGGTGGGCGGGGAAAATACAGGGCAACTACCGGACCTGGACCCGGCGGCGGCCCGCCGGGCTAGAATCTGTAACAGGTGGCCCGCCGGGCCGCCGCTGTCGCTAACCACGGCAACCCGGGAAAGGCCCCCGCCCTCTGCACAGGGACGGGGGCCTTTTTCGTGCCCCTACTGCGGGGGCGTTAGGTCATACGCCGGACGGTCCGTAAGCAGGGCCGCCAGGGTCTTGCGGTCGTCCGCCCGCTGCACGGCCTCGCCAGTGCCCAGAAGGGCCGCAGCGACGCCCAAAACCAGGGCAACAGGTAGGCTTGGCAGGTAGTACGCAGCGAGGGCGATGCCGGCCGCTACGACGGCGTACAGGCGCGGCGCGTAGCGGGTAAGGAAGTCGGGCATGAGGTTTCCAATCGGAAGTTATCCAGTAGGTTTTTGCCGGCTGGCAGGGGCCTTTTTGCGTTAGCTCCGGGGGACTCGCAGCGCATCCCACGAGGATTTGCCCGGGTAGCCATCGGCATCGTCGCCGGTATAGCCACGCTTGATCTGCCACTTACGGTAAGAGCGGACGTCCGCCGGGCCCCAATCAGCGGAGGGCCCCACCGAATACGCGGAACAGCCCTCCTGGACGAGCCGACGGCCCATGCGTGTAATTACGTCGGATACCTGGCCTCCGTGGAAGAAATCAGCGCCCGGGAACGACTCGAAGGACGACGCTTTAGGAAAGCCCGGGTCTGCCGAATCAATCTGGTGATCGTACGAGGGATAGCCATATCCGTACGTGTCGGCGGAACGGCGAAGGCGGGCCCGCTGATAGACGCCGTCTCCCTCGGGGGAACCTGTGAGGTTGGTGTTCCCCTCAATAGTGGTAATCGTGTTCGCGTCGTACGCGATGACAATTCCGGTATGAACTCCACCGGTAGGGCCGTAAAAAACCTGAGCGCCTACGGCGGGGTATTCGGACCATCGGCCACGTTCCTTGTAGTACTCGACGGCGTCAAGACACGATGCCGTTCGCGGCGTAGAGTCGGATTCACCGGCTTTCATGAATGTCCAGGAACAGAAGGTCGCGCACCATGCCTGATCCTGCGACCACTCCAGGCCGGGAACGGCCGGGCTGTATTTCTGGCGGTTGTTGTAATGGCCGTTAGACCAGCCCTCGTGTACGCCAATTTCGGCGCGGGCGATACGGATTACGTCTGCGGCAGTAGCCACGGGTACTCCTTATGAAGTTGTTTAACTGAAACAAACCTTAGCGGTGGCGGCCTGAAGGTCGCCCCGTCGAACTTACTTACATAGCTCCCGGGGGAGCGTGCGGGACGCCCAGGCGGGCAATCAAATCCATAAGGGACCTGTTCTGGTCCTCAACGACGGCCAGTCGCCGCTTAATCTCGTCAAGGTCGCTCGATAGCCTGTCGGCGCGGGCTTTCTGCGCTTCGGCCTCCGCCCGCCAAAGCTCCGCGACCTGGACGCGGCCCGCTGTGCGGGCCGCAATGACGGACGCGGCAATTACGATTAGCACGGCGCATACGCCGACGACGGTAAGAATGAGATTCATAGTTACATGAATTCCGAATAGTAGCCTACTTCGTTATCTACAAAATACGCCCCGCCGAACGACAGGCGGCTTCCCGCTTTCATGACCTGAAGTGGGGAAAGTGCTGTGCCGTTAGATGACGGCGCCGCAGATTTATTCGACACATGGAGACTTGCAGTTGACTTGCTTCCCTGAGCCAAGGCGCTTGGAATGGTCAGGTTTGCAATCCCAAGGCCGTCAGAGTTCAGGCCGTAAAATACACCCGGGATTTGCTGTAGGCCCAAGCTGGCAGAAGCCGCAAAGGGTAGAGAAATGTAACACCCGTAGGGCGATGTGAGATCTTTCGTCGGGGAAATCTGAACCGAAAGATAAGCTAGATCTTTGGCGATGAAGCGATAAGAACCCACGACGTTGAGGTCTGACAACATCGGTTGTGGATCCGTGAATCCTTGAAATACGGGAACGTAGGTTTTCGCCGCGCCCATATCCGAAACAATTCCCCATGCGGGCCCCTCGTACATGACGATTGATCCACCGGGATTAATGTCGCGCATGACGACGCCCGTGGCACCGAGCGCTTTCGGTGCGGTGTCCAGGCTTTCAAATTGAGGCAGGCCCGTACCGATCAATACCCGCTCGCGCATGACCTGGCCGGTTGTAATGGCGCTGACGCCGATATTTACGGTTACCTGGCAAAGAGGAATATCCCAAACTCCTTGCGCTCCCTGAGAGAGCGCGGGCGTATTACTTCCGACGCCCTGTAGAAGAACCGTAGAAATTTTCTGCGCGGACATATCCAGCCGGATGACGATGCGGTCATACCGCGTTCCGCTCCCCGCATTCGGCGGGATGGCGATATTAATTGTCGCGTCAGACGAGTAGTGAAAACCTCTAATATTTGCATCGCCCGGGGCGACCTTGATCGTCATGCTGACACCGTCAGCAGAGGGGTACAGCCCCGCCGAGGCGATTCCGCGTACGACTCCATCCATTCCGTAGGCGGAAGCCATCTTGGACCACTCGGCGGCGCGCACAGCGCTACCACTGCCCGTATCGAACGGGTAGAAATACTCAGCCATGGTTATTTATCTCCTGCCATTGACGCGGTCCAGGGCCCGCCAAATTTTCTGAACCTGACGATAAAGATCCGGGGTTTCCGTAGCGTCAGCGCCGATTTTCGGAACAATCGAAAAACTGTCCGGCTCATCGGACAAGGCGACCTCGCTTACCCTGTCTACGTAGTCCACCCCGTTGATTGATACAGTCACTGTATCGCCGACCCAGTAATCCCGGCCAAACTGAACTTGTTCCGTGTCGACAGGCGTAATCCCCAAACTTCCGCCGCCCTTGCTCTCCGCGTAGCGTTCTTCCGCTTCCTGAGCCAGGGCGCGGTAATTGGCGTCCGAGTCATTCAATACCGCCGGGCGGTCGATATCCGACCTCTCTGCCATGTACTCCACTCTCCGGTTCCACTCTGCCGCCGGTGCGGGAAAATCCTTCTGGTAGTAGTACGAGCCGTTCACGTCCGCTTTGGACGCCACGATTACGGAAGTGGCCTTAGGTGCAGACAGGGAATACTGCGCGGCCTTGAGGTTTCCGATCTCACGGGAAAAGCGGATCGTCTTGGACAGGTCCCGCGTAGCAGTCAGGTCAAGGCTGATCGACTCGCTATCCACACCCCCGGTGAGAACGTTAAGCGCCGGGTCCTGCACGAGCCGGAAATAGACACCCCCGGTGTCCGCGATCGCAGTAGCGATGTCATAAAGATTACCGTAGGCAATTTGTTTCGTTACCCGTCGACCAGCAATAAGATAAGTCCCGTCGCCGACGTACAAATTCGCCACACGTCGGGCCGCTAGAGAGTCCTCGCCGAGGTTGAAACGAACCAACGCGGATACGGCTTCGCCCGCGCTGTAATCTACCGTTAGCGTTTTCTGAGATTGACTGTTCAGGTCATGGTACGGATCTGCGTACGCGGCATAATTCTTCAACAACGCCGTGTCGTCGGTCCCTTGGCAGAAAAGTGTTCCCGAATCCGATGTTTCCTGACCTAGGGACACCTGGAGCATTTCTACGGGCCCTGAAACGAGGGGCCTTGATATGCCTTCCAGGTAGATCACTACCCGGCCGCCTGGCCTCAGGTACTGCGCAGCCTGGTCGTCGGCGCGGATGACGACAGACCACGTGGACGCCGCATTAGCGCGCATCACAACACCCGCATTACGGTAAGACTCGATGCGGCCGAGGCGCTTACGGTCAGGGCCGCATACATCAATAATAAATTGGCCCATCAATACCCCAGTAGTCTAGGCGTATACGTCAGCTCAATGGCCGTCGTGTCCACGGCCCCCGGCGCGGTAACGGCGACATTGTTGACGCCGCGCACCAGCGACCACAGCGACGGCGATGGCCCGAGTTTTGGCCAAAGATTCTCTCTCGCGCCATTGGTGTGAACAATTTCTACCGTCTTCCTTCCCGGTCGCGTATCAATGTCCACGTACTCGCCTGTAGCAATCGCAATATCAATCCGTAGCGATTGGCCTGTTGTCGTGTTCGCAAGAACCGCGCCGGGCCCCATAGGGCCGTACAGGCGCCACTGCGGCCACGCGTCCACGTCAGAATATGAGTCAATGAGCTGGCCGCCGGGCGACAGGATCGACGGCGAAATGCGCAGCGGAAAGAACGGAGCGGCGGGTGTACCGCTGAGGAAAGGCTTAGAGCCCGTCAGGCGGTAGCGGCTCCATACTGACTGTCCGTACCAGAATGGATCGGGACACAGAAAGACAATTCCGACGCGGCACCATTTTGTGCCACCCTGCGACTCGTCGCCCTCAAAGCCGGATTCGTAGTACGCGCTGATATTGCGGATGTAACCGGACGGTTCGGCCATGCTCAAGGTCACAGGGCCCCGCTTGGGGTCCAACGCCTGCCTGAAGGCGCGCCGGAGCTGCATGAACGCATTACGGTCCCCGGCGGCCAGGAGCAGCGGCAGCATGATTTTCCGCATGCCATAACGCGTCTTAGTGACACTGCCGCCGTCAAGTGTGGCATAGTCTTCTGACGCGACCACGGCAGAGGCCATATCTAGGCCCGTCGGCCCAGGCTGGATAACGATCCCCGCCTGACCTGAAGAAATATCCCCAGTTAGAACGAACACTGACCCGTCAGACGCTCTCATAAATACGGACGGCTTCCCATCCGTCGGAATTGGTATCGCATAGTTGCCCATAAAAGGGCTCCCCGGACCCATCGCCGGAGAGCCCTGATTGAGCGGCATAATAGCCTGAGCCACAACAAATCCCCTTAGCTGCCGTACATGATGTCCGCGTACCGCAAGGCGTCTACAATCTGCTTTTCCGTCGGAACGTTCGGAGCGGCGTAAATATTGATCGTGCGGCCCCGCCCGTACCCGGCCTCGTCCAAGAGCGCATTAGCGCGACGCGGCCGGTTCAGAGGAACAATGAGTTCCGGACCGGCCTCACCCACCATAGCGAGGGTGCCATGCCGGACGATTCCGCCGTTTGCGTACGCGGGAACCTGAGTATTGTTGTGGCGGTCGTCCTTCATCCCGAGCATGCGGAGGACGGCGTCCCGCATAGCCCCGGGGATGGCCCGCATGGCATCCGCAATATGGCCCGATCCGGGAATCAGATTTACCAGAGGCTTAACGATGCTGCTGTACGCCTTTTCGAACCCGGCCCGAACGGCGCCCTCAACGAGTTGAATTCCCTTGTCTGCCAGCCAGCCCGCACCAGACGCAATCTTCCCGCCTGTGTTGTCCCAGACGGTATCCACGATGCCACCGAGAGAATAGGCGGGCATGCCACCCTGAATGGCGGCCTGGACGCCTTCCACGCCGCCTGTGCGGGCCGCCGAGTTCATCAGGTTGACGTAATCGGCACCCATGGCGCGTGTCCATTCGGGGCGCATGATTGCCTCGCCACCTGACAGGGCTGCCACGTGGACATCGCGGCCCGGCGTATACCCCGGCATGATCCCGCCGGTTGCAAAGTGGTATTCAGGAATTTCGGTTAGCCCGACGATTCCGGCTACTGCATTCCACACCTTGCGGATGCCGGTGTTGTAAACGACGTCAACTATGTACTGCACCGGGGTGCGTACGTAGTCGTGAACTTTATCCCAGGCTTTTTTTATCCCCTCAACGGCGGTATCGAAAGCAGCCGGAATTGCGCCGATGAAATCACTCGTCTTGTTGTACAGCCATTCGAATTTATCTCCGATCCACTGGACAAGGTCCCAGGCTTTCCCGAGGGCCCATTTGATTTGCTCGTAAATCCATACGAAACCGCCCGCTATCCATTCGCCGACAGGTTTCATTACGTTTTCGTAGAACCATGCGAACTGCTCGCCGAACCATTTTAGTAGATCCCACGCGCCTTCTAGCGTCCATTTGATTCCGATACCCAACGGCTTGATGCAGTTTTCGTAGAGCCAAACGAACCCGTCTCCGATCCATTTAAGCTTGTCCCAGATCCAGCCCAAAGGAACTTCAATCCCGTAGTGGTACAGGTCAATGAAGCCCTGTCCGAAATCTTGGAGGAACGGATATAGGACGTTGTCCCAAAGCCAAACGAATTTTTCGCCGATCCATCCCAGGATTGGTGAAATCCAATCTTCCCAAAGATATTTAAACGCCGTTCCGAACGCGCCTACGGCCGTGACGCTGGCATCAAAGAATGGCTTGAGAGCATTTTCCCATACCCACATGCATATATCGCCCAACCACCCGAAGAACGGCGCAAGGACGTAGTCCCAAATAAGTTTTACAGCGTCACCAAAAAAAGTGAACGCGATGATCGCCGGAGCGATGAGGATAGTTAGAATCACAGCGGCGCACACGGCGACGACTATCCCAAGGACCTTGAGTACCGGCCAAAGGACAGTTTCCCAGAGCCATTTGACAGCGGTAACAAAGGCGTCGAAGGCCCTACCGAGGGCATCGAATACGGCTCCGATCGCAGACCCGACGGCTTTGAATACCGCCGCAATGTCCTCAACATTTATATGGTCAGCTATCGTACTAAGAGCCGAGCCCAAGGCTTCTAGAACCGGCTGGATTACGTTCTTCCATGTCCACGAGATTACGTCTCCAATCCATCCAAAGACTGGCCTTATGACGTCTTCCCAGAGCCACGTAAACGCAGGCCCCAGGACGTTCTTAATGACCCAGAACAGCCCGTCAAGAACAGGCTTGATCGCAGTGTCCCAGAGCCACAGGAAGGCGCTTGCAATCGCGCTAAGCACTGGCTTGCCGACGTTATCCCAGACGAGTTTTATGACATTCCAAGCGAGCTTGTAAAGTGCGATGAAAATATCAAGCAGTGGCATAATGACAGTCTTGAATGTCCACTGGAAAGCTAGTTCGACCGCTGAGAGAACAGTCCATACGGCGGACCAAATATCCGCAAGGACAGGAAGGAGCCTGTCCTTAATGAACGCTTCGAACGTTGACAACATGGGCCATATGTAGTCGTCCCAAGCACGCTTCAGTATCGCGCCCAGGAACAGGAATAGCCCGGCGAACATTTCGAACACCGGACGCAAGCCGGATCCGACGATTTCCGCCACGGTGGCGATACGCGAAAAAAGAGGTTGAAGGACGTTCGTCCACAGGCCCAAAATGACGGGTATTACCGCGCTTACAACCGGCGTAACAAAGCTTTCCCATAGCCACATGACAGCTGGTACGAGGGTGTCAATAATGAAATCGTGGATCTGATTCCAAGTCGGCTTCAGTGTTGAGGCCCAAACTTCCTGCGCAACTGCCGCAGGGTCCCGCCAGGCCGCTTTCATCCAGTAACTGAAAGTGTCCAACGCTGGAATGAGAGTGTCTGTAGTGAACTGCTTGAGTTCTTCGCCAACGGGTTTAATGACGTTTTTCCAGGACCACGACGCCGCAACGGCGGCATCCTCCCAGACTATTTTCATCCAGCCCCAAAGGGCCTTCAGTGCTGGAGTGATCCGTTCAGTCAGGAAGAAAAGGTACTCGCCCCAAATGGGTTTAAGGACATTATTCCAGTACCATCCGGCGACCGTCGCGCCGTCTTCCCAGACGGCCTTCATCCACCCCCACAAATCAACAAGTGCGGGCTTAAGATCAGAGGACCAGTAGTCTTTCATCCAGGACCATGCGGGTTTGATGTAGTCGTCTACAGCAGTCTTAATGACCTTCTGAATTTCAGTCCACGACTCTTTGACGAACTTTCGGAAATCCTCGTTGTTCCGATACAGGATGACAAGGCCAGCCGCAATGGCGGTAATGGCCGCCACCCAGGGATTAAGCATGATCAGGGACAGCGCGCCGGCAAAGACCTTTGCCGCGAAACCGGCGATAGTCAGAGCCGGTCCAAGAACGACCAGGACGCCGAGCACGTCCTTGATCCACCCCGGCGCGGTCTTGAGCCAGTCCGTAAGACCGCCGAGAGCCCTAGCCAGCCATTCGGCGGGACCCACCGCGCGCTGAAGGGCGCGGGCAAACAGTGGCATGATGTTCGAGGCTATTCGGTCCACGGATTGAATCAGCCCCTGAAAGGACCGGCCTAGCGGCGTGTACTCGAATTCGCCCGTACCCTCGTTCATGACAACAAACATCTGAGACATCGTCTGGGACAATTTCTCTTTCATGTTGTCCCAGGCGCCGGTAATCGTCGTGGATGCCTTCTCGGCAGATCCAGACGCCTCCCGAAATTTAACCGACAGGGCATCGATCAGCGTGTTAGCGCTGATCTGGTGGCCGATTTGTAGCTTCTTGCGCAGCTCGCCAATGGAAACCCCCATATGGTCGGCCAGAGCTTTCCACGCGCTGATGCCGTTCTGCGACATCTGGTTCATATCCTGCGTTTTTACGACACCCATGGTAATGACGTCAGTCATGCCCTTGAGGGCGCGGGAATACTGGGTAGCAGACGTGACGCCCTGCCGGGCGGCGTAGTCAGAAAATCCCTTAAGAGTGTTCTTGGCCTTTTCGATGCCGTACCCGGCCTCAATGAATTTCGGCATAGCGTTGGCCATGTCCTTGAACGTATACGGCGTTTTAGCCGCAAACTCTTCAAGCTCTTTAATGGCCTTGCCGGAAACACTGGTGCTAACGCCCATAGCGTCCATGCGTTTCTGAAGAGAAACAAGCGAGTCGCCCATTGAGGTTCCGGAGACTACGGCCTGTTCAATTGCCCGCATCAGTGGTTGCGTAAGGGCTGACGTCATGATTTGGCCGGTCATGATTGCCGTATTACCAATACGCTGCATCAGCGACGTGAAATGATTGCCGATATACCCGAACGCCGACGACATTGAGTTCTGATACTGCGACGTAGACTGAGCCATCGTCGCGGCGGCGCGCGTTGTACCCGTTGAAACAGCCGAGTGGTACGAGGACGCAAAAGCCTGCCCCACTGTACGGCCGCCGCTTTCCGCTTCACGGGTAAGAGCCGCATATGAACTTGCGGCAAGGCGCTGAGAATCAGTAAACCCCGATGTGACGCCCTGCCCGTACTGGTGGGAAAAGTCCGTGCCGGCCGTACGGCCACCCGTGCGGGCGTCCTGAGCAATGGTCGCAAGCGAGGCTGTAGCGGCCCTCTGTACGCCTGCAAAAGTGCGCCCGGCCGTCTGAGACGCGCGTTCCATCCGGGCCATCGCCGTACCGTAAGCGGTCACGAACGCGGTTCCGGAAGCGCGCCCGGCAAGCTCGCCCGCTTTAGTCATCTGCGTAATCAAACTTGCACTGGCCGCCGCCAAGTTCTTATCCAGCGACTGAGAAAGCGCACGGCCGATTGCGGTTCCCATGGCCTCGCCGATACCGCGCGAATCTTTAGATAGATCGGATTTCAGCTCATTGAAAGCCGACATGATAATTTTCGGACGAACTTCGATATAGCCCGTACCGATCTTGATTCCTGTTACTCCACCACCAACCGCCATGCGGTTCCCCTAAAGAAGATTGTTTACGCGTGACATGAATCCGGCGACGGCGGTCGTCGTCGCAAATTCTGGATCAGCAGCATCGCCTTCTGAGCCCGGCCGGGGGAATGGAGTTGGTGGATCAATTTTCTGATCAGAATTAACTGACAAGAACAGCCAATTAGAAAGCTCCAAGCGGTCGATGACCTCCGCCAGAAGATAGTCCCGCGTACTCCACTCCGCTCCCGGCGTCAGAGCGGAAGCAAGCGCAGACTGCCCACCCATTTGAACAAGGCGACACGTCAGGACAACGAGGCGGCGCAAAGAAACGCGCCCGCGCGGAACATCGCAAATATCGATGCCAAAGAATTGTAGTAGATCGGCTTCAAGCTCTGCGGTATGCCTGACCCACGCGCGGGCGGTTATCGCTAGTTTCCCGCTTCACCAACGCCGGAAGCCTCCGCGAGGGCTTCAGAAAATGCCTGAAGGTCCCGAATCTTCGGCTTAGTGCCCTTGAATTTCAGCCACTCGTCAGGGCCCAGCATCAGGCGAATGGCACGGAGGCCGTTACCGTCCTCTGTGGCCTCCAGGACGTCAAGGTCCATGTCCATAATCGGTAGGGTCTTAAAGGTTAGGCCCTTGTATTCGAAAGTAGCGCCAGCTTCGGCGGCTTCGGCCTCAACGGCATCAGTGGTCTTAGTCATCGGGCATGCGTCCTAAGTGTGGGCATTGGAAAGCCCGGTCGGCGGTGGCCGTTCGGGCTGTACGACAAGGAGTTAGGGAAGGGTGACGGTAAAACTCGTTGTGACCGTTCCGGCGGACCCGACGACGGAGAGCGTGTAGTCGCCTACCGGTGCATCCGTCGCGGCCTTCACAGAGCCGGTAAGAAGTCCTCCGGCGTCAACCGCAACAGCGGTTACTGTGAACTTGGTCGAGTTTACGCCGAGAACAGAAACGGTCGGAGTTCCGCCGCCGAGCCAGTTCGATCCGGCAATAGCGCCACTGGTATTCTGCTTGACGATTGCAGGAGTAACAGCGACGGTCGGATTCGTAATAGCGCCACCGGATGCCATAGCCGGATCAGTGGTTATCAACCAACCCAGCGCGCCGTTACTGTCCAGAGCCTCGAAAGTAATACCGAGCGACTGCGCGTCGGACCTCGTCAATTTCAGGCCGTCGCGTGCGGAAACCATTCCACGAGGGATGACGAGTCGATTAGATACCTTGCCGTCGTCCCATTGAATAATCATTGCGCACTCGGCGAGTTGCGGATTAGAGCTAATATTCAGAGTAAAAGATCCGGGAATGACTGCACCAAGGTTGGTCCTCGACGGAACCCACGCGGCACCGAAATAGAGCGACGTGGTATTTGGGTCCACCTGGAGTAGAACGGCCTTGATGGCGAGTGATGCCGAGTTCACTGTGAAGAGCACCGGGGTTGCCGACTGCCACGCCTCCTGGCCGGTCGTCTCCATTCCCGGCGTGACCTCGACGCCATCTTTAGAGACGTACCCTAGAGGGAGCCACTCAGCAGACAGTGGCTCAAGGGGAGAAAGGGGAAGCTTCGGGTTACGGTTCAGTGAGGCAATGAAGATTTGCCCTGAGGGTGCAAAACGGATTGCGTCTTTGTTGTTGAGGGGACCGGCCATATGAAATTGTCCTTATGGATTGTGTTTAGACTTTGTATATGTAGGCGGCAAACGTGAAAATGTACCGCCATTCGTCCGCGTCCTCGTCCGGCATGGGGAAGGGAGAAGATCTTTCTTCCACTTCTGCGACCATGTACGGCCCGATAGTGCTGCCGGGAAGTACCATCAGAACGTTTTCGCGAATCCGAAAAGCAAGATCAGCACACGGCCCGCGCGTTGGCGCAAGGATATTTACCGTGAATTCCGTACGGTCCATCCGGTCTTGCTCAGTGCGGTATCCGCCGTCGTGCTCAAGAATTACGCACATGTCGCCGAGGGAGCGGCCTACATAGTCGGCAAGGACCGCAACGTTCGGAAAGGCGTCTTTCAGGTACTGCACCATGAGGGGAGTCGGATCTCCCATGTAAACCATCTATGCCACCCGTGAATCCCGTAGTGCCTGAGTGAGAATTTTCTTCCCCCGGAAACGCTTGCCCTTGTTCTTTCGGTTCTTCACAGAATGGCTGTAGTACGCCCACCCAAATTCGACCACCATTGCGTGACGATCAGCGGCCACGATGGAATACCGAGAGACGGCGTCAGTACCCGTCTTAATGTGCAGGGATTTACTGTACGCGCCGGAGCGCCGCGAATAAGCGGCGATCTGCTTAGCGCGGCCTCTCACAGCCTGAGCTGCCAGCTCGCAAGCGACACCAGCTCCCGCGAGGTGCCCAATCCGGAAAGCCATATCCGAATCCCAGACAATCGAAAACTCAGATCTGGCCATCGGTTCCCCGTGTCGCGTACAGGCGCGTATAGACGCGCGCACCGCGCTGGTACATGTCATGGCAGGACGTAATGTCAAACCACACGCCATTGAAGCTGATTCTGTCGGTAGTAAAGATATCGATGTCCGACGGCAGATAAACTTTCAGCGTCTCGCCGTACAATTCGCGGTCGACTTGACGACCCGCGTTGAAATCGTACTGAACAGACGCCGGGCCGCCATAGAAGCGGACTGCATTCTCCCAGTCCCTACGGATCGAGTATCGGTCCTCTGCCAGCCCGGCGCGGTACAGCTCTACGTAATCCGTGAGAAGCCCTAGCGCAGGGTTCATCCTCGACGCACTTTAAACGTTCCTACCGTTGATCGGTACCGGCTAAGGGACCGTTTAAGCTGCGCGGAAAGCTCACCGACCGCGCCGCCATTCGCGTACGTAACCTCAAGCTCTCCGATACGCTCCGAATGAACTCCGGGGTTAAGGGCCATCGTCCGGGTTACCTCTGCGATGCAAACTGCTTTAACGTCGGCCGGAACCTCGACGTGCCCGTACGTCGCCGTTACTTCAACGCGGGCCCGTGCACGGGCCCATCCGTACGGACGCCAAATCATTGACGATGAATACGCCCATTCCTCATCCAGGACGCCGTTAATCTTTACGGCGTGAACTTCCCGCAGAGGGCGCATAAACGTCGGAATGAAAAGTTCCGGGTCGCTGTCCCCGTGCAAGATTACTGTCTCGCCTGTATGTAGGAGGTAGTCCCGATCCGTGTACGCCCGGATAAGCGCAGACACGTCGTCTAGGAGGGCCCTAATTTTGCCGTCTTCCGGCGGAAGCACAGCGCGACCCAAACGGGCCGCCACATCATCAACAGTCGCTAACGGCTCCATTTGGGCCTACTCCTTACACCTCTTCGATTACGTTCAGAACGGCCAGAGCTTCGGGCTTGATAATCTTGCCGCCGTACACGTGCAGGCCCTTAACCGCGTCAGAAAAAGAATCCTGAGGCCGGTACGCCTCCGTCTTGGAAATGACGTCAGCAAACGTAGTAGCCATGCGGTGACCAGCAACAATATTCCGCCCCTTAGTAGGGGCAGGCATAGCCGTAGTCATGTGAACAGTAAGGCCAAGAATCCGCCCAATAACACCGTTACTGATCGGCTCATTAGAACCGAACTGAGACGCGTCAATAAACTTGGGCGCATTCAGCAGAATGGAATAGTCGTCCGGGCCAACGATAAGGAACCGCCCGGACTGTGGGACGTTCTCCCGATCCAAAGCGCGGCGCAAGATCACAATGCCGGTATAGAGGGCGCTGGCCTGTGCTGCGGCGTCGGCCGGAAGGCCGATCTTCTGAGTCATCTTCGCCTTAGCGCCCGCCACGACAAGACCGGCAACGAACGTATCCGCCCTTTCTGCCATGCGCACAGCCGCGCGCGTAGACGCGGTATCGATAAGTCCGCCCAACGCCTGGCGCTTATCGACGTCATCGACCTCGAATGCATAATAGTCGGCCTGGGTGATTTCTAGAATCTGCTCGATCATGGCGAGCTGATCCGCGACAACAACCGAGCGTTTGTTAGCCGCGCGGTCCGCGAAACGCGTATACGCCTTAACGGTTGGGTCGATCATTGAGTTGATATGAACGGTGTCGCCGGCCTGGGAAAATTCTCCCTCAAAATCTCGGTTGCACACCAATGCCGACGCGTAGACGTACTCGGCGTCTAGGCCGTGCTGAATCTGAGCAGACCAGTACTCCGGAATGAAATTTGTTACCGCCATGAACGGACTCCATATTTAGTTATAGACCCAGCGACTTAAGTTGACCCTTCTTGCGGGCCTCAAGAATCGCGGTAGGCTGCATTTTCTTAAGATCTTCACGAGTGAGCTGTACCGGACCGCCAGTATCCGACTGGCGTCCCAGACCGACGTCCTGAGAGAACTTCCCTTTACCCTTAGGCAGTAGGGAAATGAAATCACCGATAGCCTTAAGGTCCGGTTCCCCGTCCTCGTCAAGCAAACTGTCCGAATTAACGAACCGCTTGTAACTGTCCGGAACCTCAACGCCTAGCTTTGCGGCGGCAGCACGTAGTTCCGCGTCCACAAGCCTCTTAGCGGATTCCCGCTTAAGCGTCTTAAGATCGTCCGCACTTCCCTTGTCGGGCGTATTTGCTTCGGATGCCGGAGTAAGGGCCTTCCACGCCTTTTCGTGCTTGCGGGCAAGAGCCCTCCATTTATCGACGTCAGCCTTGGCTGCGGACAGCTCATCGGCCGTAGGGCCGCTACTGGCGTCGGTACTGCCGGTGTCCGCGGCCTGTTCTGTCGTCGCCGTGTCGGCAAGCGTTGAGCCGGTCTCAGGGCCCGTGGTTGGTGCGGTATCGCTCATTGTTTATTAACCGTCCATGTCGGCAGGCATCAAAAAAGCCCCGGCACCGTGTCGGCGCGGAGCGGGAAAGGGGGATACGGTTCAGCGGTTAGCCGCAGTGGACGCCGCGCTGTTCCTGGGTGTAGCTGCGAACAGAACCACCCCAGTCGATGCAACGGCCCCGCGCATTGAGAAATACAGGACCGGCGTAAGAGGTGAAATCGCCGCCTTCGCCAACAGCCGGACCGGTATCAGTAATTGCGAGAAAAACCACTACGCTAACAGGCGCGCCGGTAATCGTGCGCTGAGTTAGAGCGCAATTATAACCGGTGGTGGTGTTGTAAGTTAGGAATACCGTTCCAGAGCTGTCCACCATAGTCATAGTGTCGATTAGGCGATATCCAGAGCCACACTGGCCGCCATAGGCAGCAGCGGCAGAAGCCGACGGAGCAGCGGCCGTAAGACCTAAGAATACGAGGGCAAGGGCCGTCATGATGGCAGCGATACGGCGGTAGATCACTTCTGAATACTCCTGGTGTCGGGTGTTTGCGTTTGGGTGTTAGCAGTGACTTGTAGCGCTTCGCCGGGCGCGCTTGAAGGCGCTCCCATTTGTACGGCCAAAGCCTGGGCCTGGTCAGCTTCCGCCTGATTCATCTCATCGAACCGGCTAATCTGATGTGGTGTATAACCGGCGTCCTGCCAGAGCTGACGCGACGGCACACCTAGCGTTTTAAGTTTCGTCAGAGCGTCGATGTGCTGTGCCTCTGTACGGTATTCTGGGTCGGCCCAAATCGTTTCAGCATTGAACGCCTCCGCGCGGACGTCACCCTTCACAGCAAAGGAATAGCGCATAACCTGTTCCCAGGACTCGCCGAACCCCAGCATGCGGTCACGGGCCTTAGCGACTAGCCCGGCCTCTGCGGACGTAATAGACTCGCCGGAGGGGGCTTGCCCGCCATTCAGCAAGAAGTAGTGAAACGGAATACGTGATGTACTTGCCAAGTGCTGGCACAACATTTCAACAAGAGCGACGTAGTTACTCAGTGAAGCCGCTTCAAACTGACCAAATCGCGCGTTCGGGTCTTCTGCCTGCAACAGTCGATCAATGGCTATTCGGTACGGCTCGATAGGCTGACCCGTGTCCGGGTCCTCCTGAATTTCAATGCCGATAGCCCAGCGCTGCGGAAACGCCGCAAACTCAGACGCAACAATGCTATCCACGACAATTTTGTTAATCGCATCCTGAATCGGAATTACCGACTTCAAGTCAGACATGGGCGGGCCAACAAGCCGCTGCCGGTTCATCAGCGGCACGACGGGAACAAAGTGGAGCGGATTGTTCTCCTCTACCGGGTCCGTCCACTCGTTCTGGCCGACGGTAGAACTCGATGTATAGACATACTCAGGCGTCCAAAGGGTCGCGTGCTCCACTCCCCAGTCGTCACGGTAATGTTTGATGGCTGACAGAATGTCCCGGCGTGAGCCGGGCTTGTACTGCACAGTGACGTGTTCCGCCGACTCAACGTTAATCGTCGGCTCGCCATCAGGACCCGCCCAAACAATCGCGTACGACTGCTCCTGAATCAGTGCGTCCAAATGGGCCGCGTTGGAATCCGCGTCCATGTGATTGCGTTGCCAAATGTCCCAAGCATCAGAATCGGCGTTCGGGTCATCAGTCATCCGAAAGCCGTCAACGCGGATGCGTTCCGCTACGGAATCAATGATCAGCCCGCAGAAGTTGTCCGCGAACTGGTCAAACATGAAGCCGAACTCTTGATTAAATTTCGCCTGAGCGAACGCTAGTCGCTGCTTGTCGCCAGAGTAGTAATCCGAATATTTCTGAATCCGACCCAAACGGCCGGACAGCTTCCCCTGAAGGTACGAAATCCAGTCCTTAGGGGAAGTGGGTGGTGCTGTAAGTCCCGCCATGAAATCACTCAGAATCCAACAAGTCGAGAACGCTTTTTCGTGCCCCGACCGTCCGTCAGGGCATCCGCGCGCGCCTCGTAAGCAAGGACGGCACATACCGCAAGGTCAATTTTCTTCTTACTACGGGGAGAATCCTTATTGATAAGCCGTCCCTGTGGAACCTCCCGTGTCACGGCATTAAGGACATGCCGGCGGATGCGCAGATCCCCATCATGCCTTAGCGCCTTGGTTTTGGCGGCCGTCTCGAACCGCTCGATGGCTTGAGCCATGCGCGTCGGCCTATTCGTCCAGTACTCAAAAACAATCTTGTCGCCGTACTCAAGAGCCCAACGACCTACAATGTCCTGCCAATACGGGGGATCGCAATACATCCACTGCACGTCATACGTAGTGAAGGCGGCCAATACAGCGGCCTCGACGGAAAGCGCGTCCACTTCCCAATCCTTACCGGCCTCGCCCTCCGGGCATTCCCAGAGGCCCAGAAGGAACAGTTTTCCATCCCGCAAGCGCGCCCCAACAAGGCCGGTACTGTCACTTCTCAGAGATCCATCAAAACCAACTGCGATGGTGTCGCCGGGCATGATCGGGTCGTCGCTGCCAAAGCAGGCTTGCCAGACGTCCAGGGACAGCCATGTATCGGCGCTCTCGGTAATCTGATTCAGATAGAAGCGCATGGAATTTGCGAGCTTTGCGCGGGGGTCAATCATGGCTGCGTAAATGCTGTCGATGTCTACCCATGTTGAATCTCCGTACGCTTCCATCAGGGCTGGAATGACACTCGCGCGATCTTTGACTGAACCAATCTTTGGCGCTTCTACGCAGTCGTAAAGAATGTCCGTCGCGCCGTCGTCCACGGCCTCCCGTGTAGCCTGTGCGGTAGAATCCTCGTTCGGGTTATAGGCGTTAGTGGACTCGACGTAGCGGGCGAGGCCTCCCGGGTTTTTGCGGATATTGCGGTCAATAACGTCCGCCACCTTGTGGCCGCCGTTGCTGGCCGTCCAGTGGTGGGTCTCATCCCACACGGCGAAAGTCGGGCGTCCGCCTTCCAGTGAGGCCGCGCCGGTAGCCGTCGGCTCGATACTGCCCGGTCGGCCGTCCTTGAACTGAATCAAGGTTTTACCAATATCGATCCCCAGAGACTCCCTCAGCGGGGACTCAATCAGCATTCCGCGCACAAGGTCCGAAGTATTGCGGGTCTGGTGAAGTGCCGTTGCGGCAATCTGAACCCACGGTGCGGCAACGCGCTTACCGACTACATTGCCGAACTCGTCAAAGTGAGAGAATCTACAAGGCCCGCAAAACTCGATGATGCAAAGCGCCGCGAGCACGGGACTTTTCCCCAGCCCTTAGACCTCCTAAGGGAGGCCGACCGATATAGCCAACGGCCGTCTTCGTCCACGGCGTAAAACCACGCAATGAACCGGATCTGTTCCGCAGTGAAACGCCAGGGCTCCCCCGCGTTCTCCCCATCGGGCTGAACAATATTCGTTTCCGCCCACGACAAAATATGCCAAGCAAGCGTGTGTTCCGGCATCCCCGACGGGATGTTTCCCGTTTGGGGCATCTCAAATACTCCTACTAATTAAAAGCGCTCCGGTATCGATCCATGTCGACAACTCCGCCGAACGGCGTAACCGGCTCGTCAGTCGGTTTCTTTTCCTGCGCGGGCGATTTCATACGCATCGTCTGTCGATCCCGCACAGTCGCGCCCAGACGTTCCTCGTTAAGCCTGATCTCTGCCAGGACAGAAGAACGCGGATTGTCCCAGTAGTCGTCTACTAGCGGTGCCAGCATCTGGAGGCGTTCCCAATCGGACGGAAGGAAGCTTTCCGCCTGAGGGGCGGTTGTCCACATGTCCCACCAGCGCTGAGTAGCGGTGCTGTACTGAGAACGCTTGAAAAGCTTCGGAGGGGCCGTAACCGAATTTCCGGACAATGCCTCTTCAGGGTGCCGATTCCGACGGCGAGGGTTCGTCGTCGGAATCGGTCCACGTCCAGCCATCCCAATTTCCTCCCTCGTCGGCAAGTAGCTCCTCGGCGGCCTCCAGTCGCCATGTGCGCGCCTCCCTGGCGCGCTGGCCGCTCTTGGGTCTGCCATCGTCCTGGCATCCGCAGCGAGCCGTACAGCTGTAGCCCCAAAGGGCAGCCCATCCAAGCATCAGCGCCACAGTGTCCCCAGGTATCTAAGTAAGTCCGACTGCGCGATCCCTGCCGCTTTTCGCCGCGTGACAGTCCTTATGTAGGCTCTGAAGGTTCCCCAGGGCCCACGTACCGCCCCGCGCTACCGGCGTAATGTGATCCACCTCTGTAGCTCCGTGCAGGCCGCACAGGCGGCAAATGAATCGGTCGCGCCGGAGCGCCTGGAGGCGCAATGTCGTTGCGTTTCCCGGACGCGCGGCGTTCCGCGCGGACGTACGCGACCAGGGTTTTTCCAGCGGTCGCGCGTGCTCTTCGCATGCGCCGTCGCGAACGGCAATTCGTACGCACCCGGCCTTAAGGCAGATGGATTTAGCCCTAGGCATAGATACCTCAATGGATGAGCGACCCGGCGGGGAAACGCGGGCCTCAACCCGCCGGGAAGTAGGTACCAGTAATCAAGATCTATCCAGCAAAAAGAAGAATCTCTATGGTGTTTCTGAGTTGCTTGACTACTGGCAGTTCTTAGATCCCCCGCCGCAAGCGGGGGCGTATCTACTACTTATGCAGCCTGAAGGCCGCTAGTAGCAAGTTCATGTATCTACTACTTATTTTCTTAGCAGTAGGCATCTATCAGATCCCCATAGGGGGATCTGTAGTAGTAAGGAGTAGTAGTTCTAGTAGCAGGTAGGAACTTGTACCCCTTAAGGGGTACTACTGCCGCTGTGCTCGCTACGCTCACACCACGGCTAAACCCCACCCCCCCCACCCCCCTCCCCGGGGGCTCACTAGGTGAGGACTGTGCCCAGAATCCAAAACGGGTCACTTTTGCCATGTGACGCTCATCACAGTGGACAGGGAGGCGTTTTCCTGCCTAGTGTCAGCGCCATGTTCCTCCAAAACTCCATATCGTCAAAATCATTCACACCCGGCCTGGGCTCTCTCCCCGTCGGATACCGTAACGGCAGAGCCGTCGCCCGAATGTCCTCCCTAGCGGAGCTGACCGGGTACGACCTGCACCACCTTCGCGTTCTGTACAAGGAACTTCCCGACCGGTCTCTGATCGAGGTCATTTCCGGGGTTACCGCGCACGACCTGGGATTCAAAGTCTCCCGATCCCTCAAACAGACGACACTTTCCCTGTCCGCCGTGTGCTGGATGGTCCTTAACCGCACGGACATGGGACACCTGGACGAGGCCGTTTACGCCCTGCTTGATGAGGCGGCAAATAAACGCCGTATCGCAGGGGAGCGGCCCCCGTGCCGAAATCCACTGGGCCAGATGTACAGCGATCTGTACACCCGCGCGTGGGCGCGCCATGAGGCAAATGTTCACGTTGAAGCACGGAAAGACGCTGGAGGCCAACCGTGGCTCTTGGCGGGCTGATCCTCAACGTGGACGGGGAAGAATTTGCCCGCACCTGCCACAATGCATTAGCGCACATCCCCGCGCGGGGCTCCGTGCAGTCCGCAGAAGTCCGCCTACAGGCGGACGGGATTCATATCACCGGTACGGACCGGTACACCATCGGGCGCTCCTGGTGCGGATACGACGAGCCGACCGGGGCGGACCCGTGGCCCGTCGCGCCGCTGCATATCCCCCGCGCCGGGCTGGCGGAGCTGGACCGCATCGGGAGGGCCGCTAAAGGCGGCCTACGGCTGGAAGTGCGCCGGGAAGCGATAGAGGCCGCGCCCCGGCACTCGGGAGAGTCCGGAGTTCTCGTGATGACGACGCCGGACCCGGACCCGGCCCTCTGGCCGCTGTGCGATGACCTCCTGGAGCGTCTGGAGCGGACAGCCCCGTACGTACCGGAAGTAATCGCGCTGGACCCGTCATTATTGGCGCGGTTTGGGAAAATCAAAACCGGCAAGGCGACCTCGCCCATGATGGATGTATGGCTATCCGGCGCGGACGATCCGCTACTAATCAAGATCGGCCCCGCGTTTACGGGGGCCCTTATGCCGGTTGACCGGGCTATTGCCGCCGCGTCTGGTGCGCGTGGTGAAGATTTCCTCTGGTAGCACCAGAGCGAGTGGGAGACGACTTCATATGGACAGCAACCTCATGACGGTCACTCAGCTCGCTGAGCACCTGAGCGTCAAGACGTCGTGGATCTACGACAACTACAAGAAGGAGGGTATCCCCGCCTTGCGCGTCGGCGCTCTGCTGCGCTTCCGCCCATCCGACGTGAGGCGCTGGCTCAACAGCCGACCCGAAGCCTGAGCCGCAACCATGCAGGTCTATCCGGAAACGTCAACTCCGGATCTGTCAGGTCAGTACTAGACAGCAGTGGCTTGCTCTGGCATCGTGGCGCCACGTAAGCTCCTCACCATGACCAACGAACAGCGGGCCAGCGGTTTCCAGGGATCAGCCCAGAGCGCTCTACGGATCGGATCGTGGGATGTCTCTGTGTGGTGGTCTGAAGGTGTGGCCATGGCCCACCCCCAGGCAATTACCATCGCACCGGCTCCGGATGGAGATCCGCAGGAGATCGCTCGTGGCATCTCCACGGTGGTCCTCAGGCAGATCGATATCCCGGCCATTGTGCACGGAAGGGCAGAATTCGGGTTCGACGCGAACAGCTGGGCGGCGGTCTCGGGTACTAGCCCGGGAGGGCTCGCGCGGATGGCCCAAGGCCGTACGACGGATATTTACCTCGCCGTCCTGTCCAGGGCATACGTGAACCTCGTAAACCGGGGGGAGCGTGCCCCGGCTCGGCAAATTGCTTATTGGGGTGGGATTAATCTCGCCACTGTAAAGGGGCATTTGCAGAAGGCTCGCAAACGGGAGTTGCTGTCGAAGGTCGAAGGCAAGGCCGGTGGGGAGCTGACGCCGAAAGCGATGCAGCTTCTAGAGAAGGAATCAGGAAATGGCTCGGGTGTTCCAGAAGTGCAAGGACGATCCGCAGAATAACCACTACCCCTGCGAGAAGACCCGTTGCGGTCACTCGTGGACGTGCCGCTACCGGGAGCCGGGCGGACGTCAGTCTCGACAGCGCGAGAAGTCGTTTCCGGCTAAAGGGATGGCGCTATCCTTCGCCACCAAGGCTGAGCATGACAAACTTCAGGGAACCTACATCGACCCGGAACGTGGGAAAATTCCCGTACGGGTGTGGGCCGTTCAGTGGCTGGATCAGCATCCGGTCGGCGAGTCAACGCGAAGGAACTATCAGGGCTTCATCGACAACTATTTGATACCGCTGCTGGGGCGGAAGACCATCGCGGGGCTGGCGCCATCTGATGCGCGACGGCTGCAAGCGGTAATGCGCGAAGCGGGTTTGCAGCCGTCTACAATAAATGACCGGTTGATCTGCCTTCGGGCGATGCTCAACACTGCGGTCATGGACGGCTGTATACCCAAGAACCCGTGCCTTGAGGTGAAGCCGCTCAAGTCTGCTTTCATCCAGGTCGATGAGGATCGCATTCCGGACCTGTCGAAGGTCGTCGCGATTGCTGACGCGATGTCGGATCAGTACAAACTCGCGGTCTGGCTCATGGCGGGTGCTGGCCTTCGCGTCAGCGAAGCCCTGGCCTTCTCGGCTGAGTGCAAGCGAAACGGTTTCGTACGGATACGCCGTCAGGTCAACGACAAGGCAGCCCGGGGCGACTGCCGTACGCGCCTGGTGCCGCTCAAACACCGGACTGAGATGGAGTACCGCGACGTGCCGCTACCCGACTTCCTAGCGGCAGAGATTGACGCGCACATAGAACGGTGGGGTACGCGGCCGGTTGACGATGTCCAAGTGCTGTTTGCGCCGCAGCAAGGCAGGGGCACGATGCCTACGGCGTCGACGTTTGCCTACCACTGGCGCAAGGCGCTCTGGGCGGCCGGGCTCGAATCGAGCGGGTACACGCCCCACAGTCTCCGGCACTTTTTCGCATCGACCGCTATCGCTGGAGGTGTGCCGCTGCTTGAGGTAAGTCGGTGGCTCGGGCACAGGTCCATCAAGATCACAGCTGACGTTTACGGGCACCTTGTGAAGGATGCGCCTGAACGCGCGCGCAAGATCATGGAAGCAGCCCTACGGCCGACTGCGGCAGCCTGACACGAAGCCTTCCCGTCCCCGTGCTGACTCCGTGCTGACTCGGCAGATAAAGAGCAGTGTTTGCGCAGGTCAGGGCGGTGCCGGGAACGTTGTGCTGGAACGCGGGGAACATACCCATCGCCGCGTCGAGGAACTCCGTGATCTCCGTCAGCCCGCCGCGCGGCCCGCCCATCGCGGTGTAGTCCACCACCGCGTCGTCGGTGAAGACTCCGCCGAGCGCCGCCCAGTCGCGGGTGTCGACGGCGTGCGCGTAGCGGACCATCAGGTCCTGGATCTCCAGGCGGTCGGATATCTCCTGCAGCGACAGCATGCGTTCCTCCGTACGGGCGGGGCTGATTTGTGGCTGCAATGTGGCAGCACCCCGAAGAGATCACAAGAGCCGCCCCGAGTGGCCGGAATGATCTATCCCGGATGGAATGTCGTACGGGTGCTCTGGCCGGTCCAGGGCCGCACGACACTTCTCCGGGAGGCCCAGTGGACAGCCGTACGCCAGACTTCACAAAGAAAAGCAGCGCACGACGCGGCACAGCCCTCCTCGCGGTGGCCGTGGCCATCGCCCTCAGCGGCACCGGCTGCAAAGGTGATGTGACGCCGAAGGGTGGCGCGAAGACCCAGTCGCCGACGCAGGCCCCGGTAGCCGGCGCGGGTTCCGCCGTCTCACTCCAGGGCGCGTACGAGAAGACCGTCACGCAGGTCCTGCCCTCCGTCGTCCAGATCACCTCGAAGTCCGCGCTCGGCTCGGGCGTTGTGTACGACACCAAGGGCCACATCGTCACAAACGCCCACGTGGTCGGCACTGAGACCCAGTTCGAGGTGGCACTGTCCACCGGCAGCAAGACCCTGACCGCCAGGCTGGTCGCCGCCTATCCGCCGGACGACCTCGCGGTCATCAAGCTGGACGAGCCGCCGGAGGGCCTGAAGCCCGCCGCGTGGGCGGACAGCTCCCGGCTCCAGGTGGGGCAGATCGTCATGGCGATGGGCAATCCGCTGGGGCTGTCCTCCAGCGTCACCGAAGGCATCATCTCGGCGACGGGGCGGACGGTCAGCGAAGGCAGCGGCAGCTCCGCCGCCATCTCCAACGCGATCCAGACCTCCGCCGCGATCAACCACGGCAACAGCGGCGGCGCGCTGGTCAACCTGGACGAGCAGGTGGTCGGCATCCCGACGCTGGCCGCCGCAGACCCGCAGTCCCAGGCCGCGGCACCGGGCATCGGCTTCGCCATCCCGGCGAACACGGTCAAGCACATCGCCGACCAGATCATCAAGGACGGCAAGGTCACCGACTCAAATCGGGCCGCGCTGAACGCCAGCGTGCGCAGCCTGATCACCCGGACGGGCGAACCGGCCGGAGTGGGTATCGCAGCAGTGGACGCGGGTGGAGCAGCGGACAAGGCCGGCATCCGGGCCGGCGACGCCGTCGTCTCCGTCGACGACACCGGGATCACCGGCCAGGACGACCTCAGTACAGCCCTGGCCGCGCACGCGCCCGGCGACAGGGTGAAGGTCGGCCTCGTGCGGGCGGACCGGAGCAAAGCCACCGTCGAAGTGACGCTGGGGGAGCTGAAGTCCTAACAGGCTGAAGCTACTTGACGGCGATCGCCACGATCTCCGTGCTTGTGCACAACGACGACAGCACCGGGTCCGGGACACAGGTGCGGACGAACACCGTGTCCGCGCTGGTGCCCGCGACCCTGGCGTTCGGGAACACCGGAGTGGACCAGGCCTTCTTCCCGTCCGGGCCCCACGCGTCCAGGCGCACGGGTTCCAGCGCCGGTGGTCGAAAGGACCACCCGGCGGGGACGGGGGCCGGTGCCAGGGTCGGCAGCGCGGGGTCGTCGCCCGAGTCGATCCTGCGGACTGTGGCCAGCCCGGTCCAGACGGCCAGCCGCTCGTCCCAGTCGTCCCCGCCGGCGGACGGCACACCGTCGCCGTTCACGTACAGGGTGCCTCCGACGACGGTTACGTCACCGATGCGGCCGTCGGGCGAGGAGGCCCGCCACGCAGGGTTGCCAGTGCGCGGGTCGAGTCCGTACAGAACCTCGCCGACGGACAGCAGGACACCCTGCGGCACTCGTCCTGACGCTGTTTCAGGACCTGTCCGGCGTTGAGGTCGGGCGTGGTCTTCTCCTTCTTCGTGGCGTGGTTGCTACCGCTCACGAGCAGACCGCACCCGGCGGTCAGCAGCCCCAAGAGAAACGGCCCGTCGAGCGCGGCCAGCAGACAGCCGACGACGGTGCGGGCCGGCGACGGTCCGCCGTGGCCGGTTCCTGTGCTGCTCATCTGTGACGGCTCCTCGTGGTCGGTCTGCGGAGACTAGCGCCCGTCCCGGGCCACCCCTCGGGCAATAAGGGGGCTACCCCCACCCCGGAGACGGGCGGTCGCCGGATCGTTCCCAACTCTCCGTTCGGCCAGGCTTGGCAGCAGGAAGAAAGCTGTCCGCCGAATCTGAGGAGCCCGACTGTGTTCACCCGCCGTACCGCCGTTCTGGAAGCACAGGAGACAGCCCGCGCCGGGCTGTACACGACCCCCGCGCCGATGGACGATGCCGTACGCCTGGACCGGGTCGCCAAGTCCTACGGCCGGGGCGGCAGCACGGTGCACGCACTGCGCGGGGTCAGCATCGGCTTCGGCCGCGGCACCTTCACCGCGGTCATGGGTCCGTCGGGGTCCGGCAAGAGCACCTTCCTCCAGTGCGCCGCCGGGCTCGACCGGCCGACCTCGGGCACGGTCACCCTGGGCGACACCGACATCGGGAAGCTCAGCGAGAACAAGCTGACCGTGCTGCGCCGGACCCGCGTCGGGTTCGTCTTCCAGGCGTTCAACCTGGTGCAGTCACTGACCGCGGAGCGGAACGTGACCCTGCCGCTGCGCCTGGCCGGGGCGCGGATCGACAAAGCGTGGACGGCCGAAGTCCTGGGCCGGGTCGGTCTCAGCGGCCGGGCCGGGCACCGCCCCGCGCAGATGTCCGGTGGTCAGCAGCAAAGGGTGGCGATAGCCAGGGCGCTGATCACCCGGCCCGATGTGCTGTTCGCCGACGAGCCGACCGGCGCGCTCGACACCAAGACTGGGCGCGAAGTCCTGGCCCTGCTGCGGGAGACGGTCGACTCGTTCGGCCACACCGTCGTGATGGTCACCCACGACCCGGTCGCGGCTTCGTACGCGGACCAGGTCCTGTTCCTCGCCGACGGCCACATCGTCGACGCCATGGCCCGCCCCACCGTTGAAGCAGTCGCCGACCGCATGATCCACCTGGAGGGCTGACGTCATGCTGCGCCTTGCCTTCGGGACCCTCCGTACCCGGCTAACGTCCTTTGTCGGAGCCTTTATCGCGGTCATGCTGTGCGCGATGATGGTCACCGCCGCCGGGGTGATGCTGGAATCAGCCATCCGGACCAAAACACCCGTCGAGCGGATCGGCGGTGCCGCAGCGGCCGTCGCCGCCACCGGGCAGATCGAACGCACGCCGCAGATGAGCGCGGCGAAGGAGAAGGAGGAGATCTCCGGCGAGCTGCTGCCCGAACGGACGCGTGTCCCGGCCGAGTTGGCGGCCCGGTTCGCAACGGTTCCGGGCGTCGCGCAGGCGGTTGCCGACCGTACGGTCCAGGTTTCGCTCCCTGACGGCACGTCAGCAGACGCCCACGGCTGGGACAGTGCGGCACTCAAGCCGACCGCGCTGGCCTCGGGTCGGGCGCCGGTCAGGAACAACGAAGTTGTGGCGTCCGGAAACCTCGGCGCGCAGCTGAAGGTGATGACCCCTCAGGGGGCGCGTGCGTACACGGTCGTCGGCACAGTCGGCACAGTCGGCGGAAAGAGTGTGTTCTTCACCCCGCAGGAGGCCGCGCAGCTCACCGGCCTCCCCGCCCAGGCCGACTTCATCGGCATCGTCGCCGCGCCGGGCGTGGACAAGAAGCAGCTCGTCAAAAGCCTGAAAGCCTCCGTCGCGGCCTACACCAACGAGCGTGGGCCGCTGTACGGCGACCCGTCGCGCCCGCAGCCCAAGCTGACAGTGGTCTCCGGCGGTGGCCTCGGCGCGGTGGAATCCCCGCTGGCCAACGTGGCGAAGACCGACGTCACCGCGTTCTCCGGAGTCTTCGGCGGCTACGCGGCCTTCACCGCGATCTTCGTGGTGGCCGGGGCCTTCGGCTTCTCCGTCCAGCAGCGCATCCGGGAGATCGGGATGCTGCGGGCCATCGGCGCGACGCCCCGGCAGATCCGCCGGATGGTGTCCAGTGAGGCACTGCTCGTCGCCGTCGCCGCGTCGCTTGTCGGCACGCCCCTCGGCTACCTGTTCGCCCGGGTCATCCGTGCCGCGTTCGGCGAGACCGTGCCTGACGGATTCACCCTCCAGGCGAGCCCCTTGCCGGCGCTCGCCGGGGCCGGTACGACGATCCTCATCACCCAGCTCGCCGCCTTCTTCGGTGCCCGCCGGGCGGCGAAGGTCAAGCCCACCGAGGTGTTCGCGGGCCCGGCCAAGCGGCGCGTCCTGGGGCCGGCCATCCGCTACAGCTTCGGTGTCGCGGCACTGGCCGGCGGCGTGGCCATGACCGTACTGTCGATGAGCCTCAGCGGCGAGGACGGCGCCCAGGCCGCGGTCGGCATCGTGTTCACCTTCATGGCCGCCGCCGCACTGCTCGGCCCGGTGATCGCCAAGGTCGGCGCGGCGGTCCTGGGAAGGCTGTTCGGCATCGGCGGCGGCGCGACCGGCGAGCTCGCCCACGCCAACAGTGCGATGAACCCCGCCCGGATCTCCGCCGTGGTCACGCCGATCATGCTGTGCGTCGCCTTCACCTGCACGGTCCTGTTCACCGGCACGACCACCGGAGAACTGACCCGCGATCAGAGCCGGGACCGCACAACCGCGTCCTACATCCTCGGCGGCCCGGGTGGCGTGGGCCTGTCCGAAAAGACGGTCGACAGCGTACGGAAGACCCCGGGCGTCAGCGCGGTGACCGGCACTGTCGCCACCAAGGTCTTCGCCGGGTCCGACGTCGCCGCCGTGCCGTTCCCCGCGCACGGCGTCGACCCCGCCGTCGGACAGGTCCTGAACCTCGGAGTCACCAGCGGCGACACCGCGACCCTCACCGGCGCTGGCACCGTGGCACTGAGCAAGCTCCGCGCCGACACCGACGACAAGAAAGTCGGCGACACCGTGCGCCTGTGGCTCGGCGACGGAACCCCCGTGGCGCTGAAGGTCGTCGCGGTCTACAAGAACGCGCTCGGCTTCGGCGACTACCTGATCCCGCGCGGCCTCGCGGCGGCGCACAGCACCGCAATCGGCCTCGACGCGGTCTACGTGGCCGGAAACCCGGACCGGACCGCACTCCTCGCGGCCACCGGCGCACAGATCGTCGACCGCGACAGCTACCTGGACAGCCTGAACGGCGAACTCTCGGAGAACGCCCGGGCACAGGCGACCATCCTCGGAGTGATCGCCCTGTTCATCGCGGTCGGCGTGGCCAACACCCTGGTGATGGCCATCGGACAGCGGGGCCGCGAGTTCGCCCTGCTGCGCCTCGTCGGCACCACCCGGCGGCAGGTCAGGGCGATGGTCCGACGGGAGACCGCAGTCATCGCGGTGCTCGGCATCGGTCTGGGCACGGCCATCGCATGGTTGACACTGGGAGCGTTCACCCACGGACTCACCGGAGAGTTCAACGCGATGTTCCCGCCGGTCACCTACCTCGGCGTCGTCGGCGCGGCAGTCGCTCTGGTCTACGCGGCCTCGCTGCTTCCGGCCCGCAGCGCCCTGCGCCGCGACCCGGTCGCGGAGATCGGGGCCAGGGAATGACCGGCGAATCCCGCCACTGAGGCGTGGGTCACACGGATGGTTCAACGGGCACTACCCGGCGGATGAAATGATTCCGCCGGGTAGGAATGATCCGGAAGGACACAACCGGGTGCCGAAGAGAGCAAGGAAGGCGGGGCGATGTCTGCGACCGAGAGCGCCGGCATACGACCGCTGCGGGGGTCAGACCCGCATTCGGTGGGCCCGTACCGGCTGATCGGGCGGCTGGGCGCCGGCGGCATGGGCACCGTCTACGCGGGTGCCGACGCGACGGGCCGCCGCGTGGCGGTCAAGGTCGTGCACCCGCACTACGCCGACGACGACGAGTTCCGGGCCAGGTTCGCCCGGGAGGTCTCCCTGCTCCGGCGGGTGCGCGGCACCTGTATGACGCCTGTGCTGGACGCCGACGTCGAGGCCGAACAGCCGTGGTTCGCCTCCGAGTACGTCCCCGGGCCGACGCTGGACGAGCGGATCAACGAGCAGGGCGCGATCGTCGGCGACGAACTGATGGCGGTGGCCGCGGGTCTGGCCGAGGCGCTGGTCGCGCTGCACGACGCGGGTGTCGTCCACCGTGACCTGAAGCCGCAGAACATCATCCTGTCCCCGCAGGGCCCCCGGGTCCTGGACCTGGGCATCGCCCGGTCGCAGGAGGACGACGGACTGACCCGCACGGGCATGATGATCGGCTCCCCGGCGTGGATGAGCCCCGAGCGCTTCAAGGGCCACGACTCGTCCTTCGCGGGCGACGTGTACGCGTGGGCCATGCTGCTCACCTACGCGGCCTCCGGGCAGGTCCCGTACGGCAGTGGAAGCCCGGAGATGGTGGCCCTGCGGGTGATGCAGGAGGACGCGGACCTGTCCTCCGTGCCGCCGCAGATCCAGCACATAGTCACCGCCGCCGCGAGCCGCGACCCCGGTCAGCGCCCGGCCGCCCGCGACATCCTCACGGAGATCACCCGCTGCTGGTGGGGCACCCTCGGCTCGTTCCCGGCGCCCGCGCTCGACCCGGTGGCCGACGCGACCGGGCTGATCCAGCTGCACTGGCAGCCGGGCCCGCAGGCGGCGGACGTCAGCTGGGACACCCCCGTGCCCACGCACACCGCGCAGCACTCCGCCCGGCAGCCTTCGTACGGCTACACCGCGCAGGCCCCGCTCCCGTCGGACACCCCGTCAGGCGGCCGGGCGGCGGCAAGGGCGGCGGCAAGGAACGAGAGCAAGGGCGGCGGCAAACCAGGCGGCCGCCGCAGCGGGCGGCGCAGCAAGCCGCTGTGGCCGTTCATCGCGGCCGGGGCCGCCGTCTGCGCGGTGGTCTTCACCGTCGTCCTGATCGCCACGCAGGCGAACAAGGACGAGAAGCCCAAGGAGAAGGCCGCCGCTGTGCCCACGGACCCGGCGGGGACGGTGGTGGGCCCGGTCACGTACAACCTGATCGGGATGACCTTCGACGTCCCGGCCGGCTGGAAGGCCAAGCCGCAGGACACCCTTTCGGTGTGTGTGGTCCCGGTGGACCTGCCGGACGACCAGCAGGGCTGCGACCGCGGGGGCCTGCGGGTGTGGGCCGCGGACAAGGACGGCCGGGCCGGCGACCGGAAGATCCTGATGGACGCTGACAACAACTGGGCCCTCGGACGCCCCACGGCGTGCCTGGCAGACCCGGCGGACAAGGGCCCGGTGAAGATCAACTACAACAGCAAGAAGAACTTCGACGAGATCCGCAAGGACGACCCCCTCCGGGCGGACCTCAAGTACGAAGTGGCCAAGTACACGGTCACCTGCGCCGGGGGCAAGACGTTCGAGCCCAAGGTGTGGTGGCTGCCGATCTCGAAGATCTCTTTCAGCACCGGCGCGCTGCCGTCGCAGTACGACGGGCAGCTCCGGGAGATGCTCAAGTCGGTCGACCTCAGCCGGTACATGAAGCCGAAGGGCTGACACGGGCGGCCACGGGGTCTCCCGTACGACCGATGCCGGGCGCCGTCCGTAAGGACGGCGCCCGGCATCGGTCGTACGGGAGGCTCAGAAGCTCGCAGCCACACCCGCCGGCAGGAACGGATTCTCCTCGCCCGCCGGGAACGAACTCCAGCCCTGGGCCGCGAAGTGGTCCATGAGCTGGTGCTCGTCGGACTCCTCGGCCGGCCACTCGGCGTTGAGGACCGCGTGCACGGACGGGGTGGGGTAGTTCTCCCACCAGTCCACGACGTGCCCTTCGAGGTCCACGGGCACCGGGTGGTGCTCGACCCGGTGCACGATCATGTACGGACCGCCGGTCCACGGGTGGATGTGCGCGCCGCCGACCGGGATGGCTGAGATCGAATCCCCGCCACGGGGCATCGCCTGGCTGGCGAAGTCGCCCGACAGCAGGGAGCCGACATAGCCGGTGGGCGGGCGTTCCGGGGATACGTCCTGGTAGAAGTCCACCCGGATCCGGTACCGGATCACCTGATGCCCCTTTCCTCGGGAAGCCTTGGACGTGTCAATCGGCGCATGACACATCGGGGCGAAGCCGACAGTGTTATTGGAAAGATACGTATATCAGCCGCCGCAGTTCCCCCGGGCGGGAACCGGTGTTCGGGGACGGGCGGGTAGTGTGCATCAGGTGTGCGAACCCTTACACAGGGCAGACAGCGAGCACTGGATGCTGTATCCACCCACCGAAGACCCAGGGGGATCCCAATGCCCCGTCGCAAGGAATTTCCCGAAGCGGCCCGGTCCGCCGCAGCCCGCGCGTTCGTATTCTTCGCGGTGACACTGGTGGCCGCGATGGTCGCCGCGCTTGGTGTGATCGCCGACGCCGACGTCTGGATCCCCGCGGTGCTGTTCGGCGCGCTCTGCCTGCTCGGCTGCGGCTGGAGCCTGCTCGAAGTGATGATTGAGCGTCAGATCGACGTCGAGCGGGCCGAACGCGCCACCGGACACTACGAAGTGCACCCGGTGGCCCCGGCACTGCCGGACCTGTTCCACGACCAGCGGAACGGCCGGCGGAGTGGTCAGATCACCGGTCGGACGCCCCGCGTCCCGGGTAGCGCGCGGCCCACCGCCCGTCGAACTCCTGCAAAGCGTCGATGACCAGCGGCGAGTCCAGGCCGCAGTCCACCAGCGCGTACGCCTCGTCGGCGGCCTGCCTAGCGTCGTCGGGGCGGTCCAGTTCGAGGCGGCACCTGGCCAACCGGCACAGCATCAGCGCTCGGTCCCGCAGCCGTTCGGGCGGGCATTCCACGATCCCGCGCTCTAGCAGTTCCTCGCTCTCGTGGAAGTCGCCGAGCAGCATGTGCGCGTGCCCGATCAGCCCGTCTATGTACTGCAGGCCGTGACGCACACCCCAGAGCGGCAGCGGATCGGGGAGCGGCTGGTTGATCAACGAGTAGGCGAGGTCGCTGGCGGCCCGCAGGCCCTCCGCGTTGCCCACTTCGCCGTGGAAGCGGGCGAGTCTGGCCCGTTGGGTGGCCTGGGTCTGCGGCGGCAGCAGTCCCGCCGCGCCTTCGCTGCCGATCCCGTCCAGCTGCATGGCGTCGAACCGGTGCCCGGCGAAGAACATCGTGCTGGACAGGCAGCCGAGGATGTCCGCGCCGAGCACCCGGTCACCGGCCACGTGGGCGGCCCGCAACGCGGCCAGGTAGTGCCGTTGCGCGGGCAGGGCCTCACCGCGGTCGTGCAGGCACCAGCCGGTCAGCCGGGCGAGTTCGGCGGCGATGCTGAACAGCAGCAGGCCGGTGTCGTTCTCGTACGCCCCGGTCCGCAGCAGCGCCACCGTCAGCCGGAGGCGTTCGCGTACGGTCCGGAACATCGCGCCGCCGCCCAGCCGTTCGGCCATCCGGATATCGGCACGGGTGGCCTGGACCAGGTCGGCGGTCAACGTGCCCGGGACCCGGGCCTTCCCGGACGCCGGGGGCGGCACGTCGGCCTTCTCCATCCACGGGAGCACCGCGTTCAGCAACGGGTCCCCGGACGGGAGGTCGACGTTCCGGGTGAGCTGGACGTACAGCAGCGAGTTCAGGGCCCGCAGGGCGTTGTCCGCGGTCCACGGGCCGTCCATGGGCGGCTGTTGCGCCTCCCGGTCGGACCCCGACTTCCGCCGCAGTCCGCCCCAGCCCAGATCGTCCAGGGTGACCGGGCTGCCCACGGCGTTCGTCAGCACTTCGCACGCGGCCCTGGCCACCCGCGGATCCCGGGGCAGGCGTCCCTTGTCCCGCCATCCGTACGGGGTCGTCGGGTTGATGCGCCGGTTTGGTGTCAGGTACGTGTTGATCCGGGTCGCGAAGCTCTCGCAACTCCAGTCAAGGCGTTCCAGTACCTGCTTGAGGTAGGCGTTTTCGCCCGAGGGTGGGCTCATGCGCGGACGTTACCCCCCTGGTGAGTGCGTTTACCCACCAACGACCATCGGATCAGGTCCGGTCCGGACTGATCTGAATGAGTGTCAGCAACGCCCGCCCGCCCGCCGGACCGGAGCCCGGACCGCTCACCCGGCGGCGTCCTCCCTGATCATGTCGGCGCACTTCTCGCCGATCATCATCGTCGTGATGCACGGGTTGACCGTGATGAGATCCGGCATCACCGAGCCGTCGGCGACCCGCAGCCCCTGGATTCCCTTGACCCGCAGGCGCGGGTCGAGCGGGGCCATCCGGTCGTGCGCCGCACCCATCTTCACCGTCGCGGACGGGTGGTAGACGGTGTTGTGGGTCTTGGAGATGTAGTCGCGCAACTCGTCGTCGGTACGGACATCGGGCCCCGGGGCGAGTTCCGCGCCGGCCCAGCCCGCCAGCGCGGACTGGGCGGCGATCTCCCGGGCCAGGCGCAGCCCGTACGTCATCACCCGCACGTCGTGCTCGTCCGTGAAGTACCGCGGGTCGACCTTGGGCTTGTCCCGGAAGTCGCGGGTGCGCAGCCGGACCGTGCCGCGCGACCGGGCGCGGGTGACGTTCGGCGTCAGGCAGAACGCGTTCTCGCTGGTGGGGTAGTTGTGCCGGTAGGTGTTCAGGTCGAACGGCACCGAGCCGTAGTGGAACATCAGGTCGGGGCGGTCGAGGCCGGGTTCGGTGTCCGCGAAGATGCCGATGTCCCACCACTGGTCGGAGGTGGTCACCATGGGCTGCTTCGCTTCCCACATCATCACGCCCTCCGGGTGGTCCTGGAGGTTCTCGCCGACGCCGGGGGCGTCGAGGACGACGTCGACGCCGACCTCCCGCAGGTGCTCGGCCGGGCCGATGCCGGAGAGCATGAGCAGCTTGGGGGTGTCGATCGACCCGCAGCTGACGATGACCTCGCGGCGGGCGGTGACCGTGCGGGTGTGGATCAGGTCGGGGTCGAGGTACTGGGCGCCCGTACAGCGGCGGTTCTCATCGATGAGCAGGCGTTTGGCCCGGACCCCCGTCCGTACGTCGAGGTTCGGCCGGTTGCCCATGACCGGGTGGAGGTAGGCGACCGAGGAGGACTGCCGGGTGTTGTCCTCGTCGGAGTTGATCTGGAACCAGCCCGCGCCGCGGATCACCGTCGTACCGGTGTTGAACGTGGTGGTGGGGATGGCGGCCTGGGCGCAGGCCGCAAGCAGCGCGCTGCCGCAGGGGTCGTTGGGCTTGATGGTGCGGATCTTCACGGGCCCGCTGCGGCCGTGGTGGTCGCCGGGTGCGTCGTTGCTCTCCAGGCGCTTGTAGAGCGGGTAGACCTCGGCGGCGCTCCAGCCCGTACAACCCGCCGCCGCCCAGCCGTCGAGGTCCTCGGCCGGTGCCCAGAAGGCGATGCAGGAGTTGTGCGAGGAACAACCGCCCAGGACGCGGGCGCGGGAGTGCCGCATGAAGCTGTTGCCGTGCTCCTGCGGTTCGACCGGGTAGTCCCAGTCGTAGCCGGATTCAAGCAGGCCCATCCAGCGGTCGAGCCGCAGGATGTTGTCGTCGCCGACGTCGGACGGGCCCGCCTCCAGAACGCACACGGTGACCGTCGGGTCCTCGCTCAGTCGGGCGGCGACGACGTTCCCCGCGGTGCCGCCGCCGACGATCACGTAGTCGAACTCATCTGTGTGGTCTGGTGTTTGGTTCATTGTCGTCCTCACAGGGATTTTGTGGCTTCGGTAGCCGGTTCCGCGCGGTGCTCGTCGAGTACGCCGGTCTTCTTGCGCTGGACGAACCAGTAGTAGCCGAAGCCGCCGAGGATCACGGCAACGACGAAGAGGACCGCGCCCCAGCGCAGGTACCAGTGCTGCGGCCCGGTGGCGTTGTAGACCTCGGCCCTGGGCCACAGCAGGTTGACGGTCATCAAGGTGCCCCACAGGACAGCGATGATGTTGACGGGCAGCCCGAAGCGGCCGAGCGAGAACCCGCCGGGCCGCGGCGTCCAGGTGCCGCGCAGCCGCTGCTTCAGCATCGGCAGGGTGACCATCAGGTAGGCGACGTAGATGACGACGATCGCGATACTGGTGACCGTGGTGAAGATCTGCGGCTGGTTGATGTTGACGGCCAGGATGGCGATCGCCACAACGCCGATCAGGACGGTCGCCAGGACCGGAGTCTTGAACCGCGGGCTGACCTTCGCCAGTTTCGAGCCGCCCGGCAGGTTGTTGTCCCGGGCCATCGCGAAGATCAGGCGCATCCCGGCGGTCTGTACGGCCAGGGCGCAGACGGTGATCGCGATGACGACGCACCACAGGAAGGCCTGCCCGACCGCCTCGCCGAGGGTGTCCTTGACTACGAACTGGAGTCCGTGCTCGGCGAGTTCCGGGGCGCTCAGGTCGCGCGTGGCCAGCAGCGCGAAGAGCAGGATGAGGCCGCCGAGGACAAAGGAGGCGAACAGCGAGCGCAGGATGGCGCGGGGGGCGTTGCGGACCGGGTCGAGGGATTCCTCACCGAGTGAGGAAGCGGTGTCGAACCCGTACATGACGTACGCGGAGGCCAGCGAAGCGGTCAGGAACGCGCCGAAGTAGCCGAGGTCCTGTCCGGCGCCGAAGCCCTGGGTCTCCACGAGGGCGCTCGGGCCGCGGGTCATGTGCGCGGCGAACAGCCCGATCAGCAGGACAGCGGCGATCAGCTCGATGACCACACCGGCGGAGTTGATGGTGGCCATCAGTTTCACGCCGAAGGCGTTCACCAGGGTGGTGAAGACGATGAGGATCGTGCCGAGCAGCACGGCGTTGGCGGCTTGGTCGTACTTTCCCGTGCCGTCCCCGACGATCTGGAACACGCTGGAGATCTGCGGCAGAGTCAGTTGGTAGGCCAGCGCCACAGCGGCCAGCGACACCATGCTCGCGACGGTCATCAGCCAGCCGCCCAGCCAGCCGACGTGCGGCCCGCCCATGCGTTTCGCCCAGTTGTAGACGGAGCCGGCGACCGGGTAGCGGGCGGCCAGTTCGCAGAAGCACAGGGCGACCATCAACTGTCCGAGGAAGACCATCGGCCAGGACCACCAGTAGGCCGCCCCGCCGAAGCTGACGCCGAAGTAGAACATCTGGAAGGTGCCGGTGAGGATCGAGATGTAGCTGATCCCGGCGGCGAAGGTGTGGAAGTTGCCCAGTGTGCGCTTCAGTTGGGGCTTGTAGCCCAGTTCGGTGAGCGCCTCGTCATCGGACGTACTTGCTTTGGATGCTGCGGGCGCGGTGGATATGTCGACCGGCAAATTTCTCCTGAGGTCGTACGGGCAGCGGCGTAACGGCGGGTGCGGCCGGAGCGGAAGTGGTCCGGGCAAGCACGGGCCAGGCCCGGTCGTACGGAGTGGAAGCGCGCCGCGCGGTCAGTCGAACCAGCGCTGCGGCTCAGCCGCGGTGTTCCGCCAGATGTGCTTCGCCTCGGTGTACTCCGCCAGTCCCGCGGGGCCCAGCTCGCGACCAGTACCCGACTGCTTCATGCCACCCCACTCGGCCTGCGGCACGTACGGATGGAAGTCGTTGATCCACACGGTTCCGGCCCGCAGACCGCGGGCGACGCGCTGCGCACGGGCCTCGTCCGTCGTCCAGACCGCCCCGGCCAGGCCGTAGACGGTGTCGTTCGCGAGCGCCAGCGCCTCGGCCTCCTCGTGGAACCGCTCGACCGTCAGCACGGGGCCGAAGGACTCGTCGCGCACCACGGACATCTGCGCAGTGCACTCGTCGAGGACCGTCGGCGGGTAGTAGAAGCCGTCGGCGAGCGCGGGATCGTCAGGGCGCGCGCCGCCGAGCCGCAGCACGGCACCCTCCGCGAGGCCGCCGGCGACGTACGCCTCGACCTTGTCCCGGTGCGCGGCCGAGATGAGCGGTCCCGTACGGGCGTCCTCGTCGAACGGGCCGCCGAGCCGGATGCGCCCGGCACGGGCGACGAGTTCGTCGACGAAGCGGTCGTGCAGGGAGTCCTCGACCAGCAGCCGGGCACCGGCCGAGCAGACCTGCCCGGAATGCAGGAAGACGGCCATCAGGGCGTAGTCGACGGCGGTGTCGAAGTCCGCGTCAGCGAAGACGATGTTGGGGTTCTTGCCGCCGAGTTCGAGGCACACCTTCTTCACCGTGGGAGCCGCCGCCGCCATGATGCGCCGACCGGTCGCCAGGCCCCCGGTGAAGGACACCAGGTCGACCCGGTCATCCTCGGTCAACGGCCCGCCGACGGCGGGCCCTGTGCCGAGCACAAGATTGGCGGCACCGTCCGGCAGCCCGGCCTCCTGAAGCAGGCGCATCAGCATGACCGCGGTGTGCGGAGTCAGCTCGCTGGGCTTGAGGACAAACGTATTGCCCGCGCCGAGCGCCGGAGCGACCTTCCACGCCGTCTGCAACAGCGGGTAGTTCCACGGGGTGATCAGCACACAGACGCCGACCGGCTCGTGGACGACGCGGCTGTCCACGGCCGGGTTGCCGGTGTCGATCATCCGGTCCGGGCCGCCGGCACCGACCAGGTTGCCGAAGTAGCGGAAGCAGTTGGCGATGTCGTCCATGTCGTACGCCGACTCCACCAGACGCTTGCCGGTGTCGAGGGACTCCGCGCGGGCGAACGCGTCCTTGTCCCGGACGAGCAACTCGGCGACGCGCAGCAGCAGAGCGCTGCGGTCCGCCGCAGGGGTGTGCGGCCACGGACCGTGGTCGAACGCATCGCGGGCGGCGGCGACCGCCGCGGCGGCATCCTTCGCTCCGCCTTCGTCCACCCGGGCGACCAGGCTGCCGTCCGCCGGACACCGGATGTCCCGGCTTTGCCCTTCTGCGGCGGCCGTCCAGCGGCCGCCAATGAACAGTTCGGGCATGCATTCCTCCAGGTCAGGCCGTACGGACTGACTCGCACAACCGCGACGAAAACCGCTGCGCGGACCATCCGGACAGCGGCCGCGCGATTCTCAACATGTAACACGCGTCGGCCTCAGCCGCTCAGTACCCGCCTGTCACTCCGCTTTCCTGCCCTGACACCGGGGGACCACACCGATCACGCGGGGAGACGCACGACACCTCACTCCGCGTGGTGCGGGCGATTACTCGTCGGTAGTCGGTGGAGTGAGTCTTTTCCGGCTGACACCGGTTCAGGAACTCAGGAAGACCGCTGAACGAACTGAAACCGGATCACCCGCCGATCGGTTCCACGGTTTCCGCCGCTTCAGTAGTCGCGGCACTTCCGCTACTGGCGGGTAGGCGGGCATTCCTCACACACTGTATTTCACCAGGACGACGCATTCGAGGATATGTCTCCTGAATATGCCACCTATTAAGGAGTGTGTGCAGTGACCCTTGGAATGCTTATCATCATCACGTTCATCCTGACCGCCAACTGCAAGAAGATCGTCACCGCATTCGGCCGGATGCTCGCCGCAGCGGTCACCGCAGCGGTCACCGCAGGGGCCATCCTGGGGCTGGTCCTCATTTTCTCCGGCCTGATCATCGGCGTCCGGGCAGTGCAGCAGAGCTGAACCGCACGGCTGCGTGGCAGCCTCAGCCGCTGGCTCGACGAAGCGTCAGCGGCGGGCGTAGGGCCTGGTCAGGAAGAATTCCCGGATCTGCGCGTTCTCGGCGGCGCTGAACACCCGCGCCGGTACGGTGATCGCCTGACCCGGATTGAATTCGAGGGTCCACTGGCCGTCGACTTCCCGCAGTTTGCGGAAGCGCTTCCATTCCACCTCGGTGGCCCTGCCGCCGATGGTCGACTGGAATGCCTTATCGGTCAGCACCAGATCGCAGACATTGCCGTACATGTGCTTGTTCTGCCGGGCCGCCATGATCGGCGCCCACACCCGAAGCCCGATCAGGGCGACGCCGAAGCCCAGGAATGCGAACGGCGGCCAGGAGATCCCGCCGCCGAACAGGCTGCCCGCGAACAGGGCGATGCCGCCGCCCACCAGCAGGCCGCCGAGAAGGGTCACACCGCGGAAGAGCCCGCGCCGGAAGGCAAGCACGCCGTCGGCGATGTCGCTGGCGGTCGGTACGTAGCTGGCGGTGATGTGCACGGCGGCGGATCTCTCCAGGACTGGCGTGAACGGGCCCTCATCGTCGCATGTACGGGTTCTCCGGAGCGGCCGGCCGCACCTGCGCATTAGGCACTGTGTACGGACCCGGCTGCGCCGGAACCACGTACGTCTGCTGCGACCACTGCCGCCGCCCGGGGCCGCCCGGCTGCGGCATCGCCGACCACGGCGGCTGACCGGTCGGTGCCTGACCGGTCGGTGCCTGACCAGTCGGCGTCGGGCCCCACGGCGTCTGCGCCCACTGCGCCGCTTGCCACTGCGCGCCCGGCCGCTGCGCCGCTTGCCACTGCGCCCCAGCCCAAGGAGCCGGCTGCCGGCGCGGTGTCGGCAAGGTCGTGTGCAGGACAGTCGAAAGATAAGGCCGTACGGTCGACAACCGCGCGAGCAACTCGTGCTCCTCCGCCGCGTGGTTGGTCGCGGGTCGGCCCCCGGCCGCCTGCCGGCGCAACTCCGCGAGCGCGGTCGCGTCCCATTGATAAGCCTGTACGGCCCGCACCCCGGCGGGACCGAGCAGCACCCGCGCGGCCCGGACCTCCCTGGCCCGGTCCGCCATCGACGACAGGACGCCCACTTCGTGCGGCGCGAACCAGCCGGCCTGGGCGTACCAGGGCAGCTGATCGGCCACCGCCCGCAACTGCCGCCGCCGCACCAGGACCGCAACGGTGATCATCCCGGCCAGGATCGGCAGCATCACCAGGATGTACACCAGCAGGAACGCCGTACCGGCCAGCGCCGAGCCGTTCCACGCCGAGTGCAGCCCGACCCCGACGACGTAGCCGCCGAGCACGGTCAGCGGCGCCAGCCAGCGGCTGCGCATGGTCACGGCGAAGCCCACCGCGAGCCCGAGCGACCCGGTGAACAGCGGATGCGCGAACGGCGACATGATCGCCCGGACCAGGAAGACCACCAGGGTGTCGGACATCTCGCCGTCGTTGAACGAACGGCCGAAGTAGAGGATGTTCTCGGTGAACGCGAACCCGGCGGCGCTGACGCCCGCCGTGATGAGCCCGTCGAGCGGGCCGCGGATCCACCGCCTGCGGGCGATCAGCAGGATCAGCACCGCCGCGCCCTTGGCCGCCTCTTCGATGAGCGGCGCGACGACGGTCAGGCCGAGCGTCTCGGCGGTGTCCTCGCCGGAGGACTTCGCGAGGAATTCGTACGACCAGGTGTTGGTGAGCAGCGCCACCAGCGCGCCCGCGCAGCCGCCCCACGCGAACGTGAACAGGAGGTCCCGCCAGGGCTGCGGGCGGGCCCGGCCCAGCCACAGGAACGCCCCGACCACCAGCGGCACGGGGACGACCGCGAGCAGCGCTCCGACGGCGAGCCCGGCGCCGCCGGTGCGGCGGCCGACTATGACCGCGAGCACGATCCCGCACACCAGGAGGCACAGGGCGAGGCCGCCGACCTGCGTCCTGGACTCACCGAGGAGGCCCCGCAGCCGTTTGTAGGCCGACGGTTTCGCGGGTTCCAGCTGCGCCTGCGCGGGGCCGCCGGATATGTAACCCGGCCCGTCTGCGGTCACCGGTCGCAACTGCATGTCCATGGAAAGACTGTAGTTGCAGGGAGGAAGGCCGAGAGCTCAGATGCGGCGGAAGACCAGATCAGCGACCGCGTGGCCCTTGGCCAGTCCCTGTCGCTCGAACTTGGTCACCGGACGCCAGTCCGGGCGGTCGGTGTAACCACCGCCTGGGGCGGTGTTCTCCAGGCCGGGTTCGGCGTCGAGCGCCGTCAGCATCCATTCCGCGTACGGTGCCCAGTCGGTCGCGCAGTGCACGGTCCCGCCGGGCCGCAGCCTCGACACGACAAGGTCCAGGAACGGGCCCTGGACGAGCCGCCGCTTGTGGTGCCTGGACTTGTGCCACGGGTCGGGGAAGTAGACGCGCAGCCCCGCGCACGTCCCCTCGGCCAGGTGGTCACGGAGCAACTCCACCGCGTCACCCTCGACTACACGTATGTTCGTCAGGCCCTGCTGCTCGATGAGGTTGAGCAGCGCGCCGTGGCCGGGTGTGTGCACGTCGATGGCGAGGATGTTCACCCCGGGCTCGGCCGCCGCCATCGCGGCCGTCGCGTCGCCCATACCGAAGCCGATCTCGACAACCACCGGCTTGTCGTCGCCGAACAGCGCGGCCAGGTCGATCAGGCCTTCGGTGTCCCTGATCCGCAGGCCGTACGCGGCCCACAGTCGGTCGATCGCGCCTTCCTGGGCGACGGTGATCCGGCCCCGCCGCGGCAGATAGCTGCGCACGGCGCCGAGTGGCAGCGGCTTCGCGGGACCACTGGTGGACAGGGCGACGGCGGCCTCGGGGGCCTCAACAGGGGAAGTCATAACCGACCCAGGATAAACCGGCTGGTCACCCCGGTTGATCGTCCTGCGTGCGGTCCTTGGCGTCTTCCGCGCGGTCTTCCTGGAGATGTTCCTTGATGAACTCGGTGTCCACCGAGATCCCGATGGGATCGGGCAGCCAGACCTTGTCGCCGATGGAGTACTTCAGCGGGGGGCCGTAGCCGAGCGACCCGGGTTCGGAGTAGACCAGGATCTCGGCCTTCTTCCGGTCCACGACCATGTACACGGGAACGCCGGACAGCCCGTAGTCCCGGACCTTGTCCTTCAGGTCCACATTCCGGGTGCTCTTGGAGGTGACTTCCAGGGTCATCCGCACCCCGGAGAAGGAAGCGGCCCGCAGGCCGGCCATGGGCGCGACTTCGTCTATCGCCGCGACGAACAGGTCAGGAACCCGGCCGAAGCCGGAGACCGCCTGGAACTCCTGACCGGTGTCCACCTCCCAGCGGGCGGGGACGTGGGCCTCGAGCTGCTTGGCGATGCCGTGCCGGATGCGCCGGTGGGCGTGATCCCCGGTGGACATCATGATCAGGCCGTCCATGGTGCCCTCGAACGTCACACCCTCGAACCGTCCGCTTTCACGGAGCACCTCGATGACTTCCAGCTGCCTGCGGACTGTCTCGTCGGCCTCGCGCATGGTCTGTCCCATTCCTCCGGCTGGACTGCTCCGGACTTTACGCGCTCAGCCCCCCAGCCGCTTCAGGCCGAGCCGCTCAAGGACCCGGCCCGCGATCTCGTCACCGATCGGCAGCGCGGCGGTGGCCGCCGGGGAGGGCGCGTTGAGCACGTGCACGGTCCGGTCGCCGCCGGTGATCAGGAAGTCGTCGACAAGGTCGCCCTTCGGCGTGACCGCCTGCGCGCGCACACCGGAACCGGCCCGCACGAGATCTGCGGACCGCACGGCCGGGAGAATGCGCTGCACGGCCTGCACAAAAGCGGGTTTGGCCACCGACCGCAGCACCTCGCCGGTGCCGTAGCGCCAGTGCTTCTTCGCAACGTTCCACGTGCCCCGGTAGGCCAGCGTCCACGCGAGCTCGCGCGGCGACACACTGCCCCACGAATAACCTTCGCGGCGCAGTGCCAGGACCGCGTTCGGGCCCACGTGGACATCACCGTGGATGCCCCGGGTCAGGTGCACCCCGAGGAACGGAAACGCCGGGTCGGGTACGGGGTACACCAGGCCGTTGACCAACCCCCGCCGGTGCTGGGCCAGTTCGTAATACTCCCCGCGGAACGGCACGATCCGCACCGGTGGCTCGTCACCGGCCAGCAAGGCGATCTTGTCGCTGTACAGCCCAGCGCAGTTCACCAGGACCTTGCCGCGCACCTCGCCGAGCCGCGTCTGCACGACCACTTCGCGCTGGTGGACGGCGATGTCGACGACCGCGGAGCCCGTCCGCAGCGACACCCCGCGCCGGTGCAGCAGATCGACCAGCGTGCGGCACACCTCGCTGTAGTCCACGGTCCCGGTGGTGCCGACGCGCAGCCCGGCGATCGCGCGCACATGCGGCTCGTACGTCCGCACCTCGGCGGCGGTCAGCTCCTTGACCGGCACGCCGTTGGCCTCGCCTCGGCCCAACAGGTCCTTGAGGCGCGGGAGTTCCGCGGCGTCAGTGGCTACGACGATCTTTCCGCCGACGTCGTGGGGAATCCCGTACAGCCGACAGAACTCGATCATGCGCCGGGCGCCCTCGACCGTGAACCTGGCCTTCAGCGAGCCTGGCTTGTAATAGAGCCCCGAGTGGATGACACCGCTGTTGCGCCCTGACTGGTGCCGGGCCCAGGCGGTTTCCTTCTCCAGGACCACCACGGAGGTTTCCGGACTGCTTTCGGTGATCGCGTACGCCGTGGCGAGTCCCACGATCCCGCCACCGATCACGACCACGTCGAAGTTCAGCATGTGCTTAAGGTTATGCGGTGCTCTATCCGCTCAGGGCGACAACAGTCCTGGCCTTCTCCTGGAGTTCCTTGACGCGTGGCTCGTTCTGATATTTCTGAAGACCCGTCAAAAGGTCGCGTACGTAGGACTTGTGACGTTCGGAACTCACCCGGCCCGCGACCTCGACCGCCTGGGTGCCGCCCGCGCAGGCCGCGTCCAGATCGCCCGCCTGGAGGTCGGCCTGGGCTCCGACGACCAGCCGCAGGCCGTGTGAGCGCATGAACGACTCGCTGCGCCCGGCCAGCGCCTGCGCGGTGAAACGCAGCGTCTGGTCCGGCATCTTGAGGTCGCGGTAGCACTCGGCGCCGTCGGCGCACAGCCGGTCGTAGGAGAAGAAGTCGATCCACTCGGGGTCGTCGTCGCCGGTGCGGGCCCGTTCCAGGCAGGCCTCGGCGGCGTTCAGCGACTGTGCGCACAGGCGGGCGCCCCCGCCCCGCGCGTGTGCGCGCGCTTCGACCAGGTGCAGGAACCCCATGACCCTGGTCGTCGCGATGCCGCGGTTGCGTTCGACAGCGGCCTGCGCGAGGTCCACCGCGCCGTCCGCGTCGCCCCGGTAGACGGCCTGCAGGCTCATCGACGACAGGATGTAGCCGCCGAGCGGCACATCGGCCGCCGCGCGGGCCAGGCGCAGGGCCTGGATGTAGTAGCGCTGGGCGACTTCATGCTGGCCGGTGTCGTAGGCCATCCACCCGGCGAGGCGGGACAGTTCCCCGGCCGCGCCGAACAAGGAGCGGCCGACGCTGTCCGCGTAGGTGCCCTGGATCAGTGGAGCGGCTTCCGTACGCAGGCATTCGGGGACCATCGAGGCCCGCCAGTCGCCGCCGCCGTACTTGCTGTCCCAACGCCTGGCCTCGTCGGCCGCCTCGCGAAGTTTCTGGACGTCGTTGTGACCGACCTGGCGGTCCGAGCCGAGGTGTTCGGCGCGGGCGTCGGCGGGGGCGATGAGCCAGCGGCCCATCGGGACGGCGTACGCCGCGACGGCGAACGTCCCGGAGAGGAACTCCCGGCGGTCCACGTGGTTGTGCCTCCACAGTTCGGCGGCCCCGCGCACGGCCTCGGCCAGGTCGCGGGGGAAGGACAGGCCCAGTACCGGGTCGGCGGGGGTGTCTTCGTCCAGGCCGATCTCGGCGAGTGAGACCGGCCGGCCCAGACGGTCGCTGAGGATGGCGGTGATCAGATGGCGGACGGGCCCCTGCGGGGTCATGCCCTTGCCGACCCAGCGGGCGACCGAGGTCTTGTCGTAGCGCAGGGTCAGGCCGCGGACGGCGCCCAGGTCGTTGACCCGGCGGGCGAGGCCCGCGTTGCTGACGCCGATGTCGGTGAGCAGATCGCCGAGCAGGGTGTTGGGCGCGCGGCGCGGCGCGGTGCTGATAGGCGGAGGCCCTGACGGCGGATCTTCGCTTTGTGGACTGTCGCGCATGGAACTCCCCCGGTCAGCGGCCCTCCATTCTGCCCAGCGTAACCGGAGGGTCACCTTGCGGTAAGAGAAAAGTCAGCCGAAAGCGTTCCGTACAGGACATCTGGCGGTACATCAGAAAATACGGCGACAGGCCGAACGCGTGCTGGGCTTTAGGTACTCTGCGGAAGATGTCTGAGGCTTCCGGGGTATTGCTGAACGGGTCCACGCCCCTGGGGTGCGCCCGTGCGCCGGTCCTTGAGCTCTAGTCAGGTATGCCTTACCTTGCTTCGCTGGGGATAGCCGCTCAAGTCCGTGGTGTTGCCCGAGGGGGTCGAGTCGAAGATGCGATGGTTCGCCGGTACGACCGCTGGAGCAGAAGCCCCCACCCCGGCCGGAGCGCGTCCCCTCTGGGACGGCCCGGACGCCCTGTGGCTGATCGGGGACTGGCCGGACACCGATGTCCACATCCTGGAACGCGGCACCGTGAAGATGGCGGTGCTCGGGCACTGTCGGGCCACCGAGACCGAACTGCGGGTCGGCATGGCGGCGGCGCGCGGCGGCGGGATCCGCTCGCTGACCTGCTGGGCGGGCAGCTACAACGTGGTGCTCAAGCTGGGCCGCCGCACGCTGGTGCTCGGCGACCTGGCCGGACTGCGGCCGGTCTTCTTCACTCCCATCGGCCAGGGGACGGTGTTCGCCTCGCAGGCACTCCCGCTCGCCGATCTCACCCGCGCGTCCCTCGCGGGCGACCTGCTCGGGGCCCGGCTCATCTGCCCCGATGTTCCCGAACTTACCGCCGGACGATCGATGTTCGCCGGTGTGGACCGCCTGGAACCGGGCCACACCCTGGAGCTCGGCGCGACCGGCAAGGCCGTGACCCGACTGCACGAGCAGTCCGCCGCGCGGGACTTCACGGGTGCCGCCGTCGCCCTCCGCGAGGCGCTGACCACAGCTGTCGACCGCCGGGTCAAGGCGGCGGAGCACCCGGCCACCGACCTGTCCGGCGGCCGGGACTCAGCGGCGATCGCGCTGCTCGCCGCCCGCTCGGCGGGGCGCGACATCCTCGCGCTGACCTGGCAGGACCCGGCCGCCCCCGACGACCCGGAGTGCGCGGCCAGGATCGCCACCGCCTCCGCCAGACTGCGGCACCTGCTCGTGCCGGCCGACGACGACTGCCTTCCGTACAGTGGCCTGGAATCGCTCCCCGGCGTTGTGCCCGACGACCCCGACCAGAGTCTCACCACCTGGGCGCGGACCGACCGGCTGCTCGCCGTCGCCCGCGACTGCGGCATCGACATGCAGGTCACCGGTTACGGCGGTGACGCCGTCCTGGGTGTCCCGCTGACCTACCTCGCCGACCTCGTGCGCGACGGCCACCGGCTGCGCGCGGCCCAGCACGCCCGCGCCTGGGCCCGGCTCACCGGCCTGCCGACCAGCGAACTCGTGTCCGCCGTACGGAAACTCGCCCGGACGTCCTTCGCGCAGGCGCTGACCGGAACCGCCGCCGCACTCGACGACCCCCGCCAGTCGGCGCGTCCGCCGCTGCTCGCGTGGTGCACCCCGGGCCCCGGCGCCGACTGGGCCACCCCTGACGCCCGCCGCCAGGTCGCCCGCGCGCTGCGCGGACTGGCCGCCGAAGGGGAGACGATGGACCAGCACCCGGGGGACCGCTCCGCGTGGGTCGCCGTCCGCCGGGCGGGCGAGCGGCAACGGGCCCTGCAACAGCTCGCCGAACCCAGCGGGATCCACCTCCAGTCGCCGTACCTGGACACCGAAGTCGTCCGGGCCGCGATGTCCGTCCCGGCCTGGGCCCGCGAACGCGGCGACGGTCCACGGGCGTTGCTGCACGCAGCGCTCGACCCGGTGGTGCCGCGGGTGCTGTTCGACCAGGTCGGCAAGGGCGACTACACCGCCAGTGAACTGCGCGGCCTGCGGGCCAACTCCGAACAGCTGCGGGAGCTCCTGCGGCAGCCGATGCTCGCGGAACTGGGCATCATCCAACCCGGCGCGCTGCAGCAGATCCTGGGCCACGCGGTGATCTCCGGGCATGACAGCGCCAAGGGCATCTCCGCCGCGCCGCCCGTCCCGTTGGGCGCGCTGGCCGACGTGATCTCCGCGGAGGTGTGGCTGCGGGCGGTGTCAGCCGGCCAGGTGTGCCGCTGGAACGCCGCACCGGCGGTGGGCGGCCGGTTGACCGCGGTGGCCTGATCCGCCGAACACGGAGATCTTTACCCGTGGGTAGCTGAACGCTCTACCGCTTTGCGGTCCGACGACGTACGGTCTGGGTGGCCGCAGGGTGGATGCCCCTTGCAGTCACTCCACAGCCCCTGTACGGAGGAGACCGCTGATGAGGGACCGTCATCTGGAGCCCGAGCACATCGCATTCCGCGAAGCCGCCCGGGAGTTCGTGCAGCGGGAGATCGCACCGTTCCACGAGGAGTGGGAGCAGGCCGGCATCGTCGACCGCGAAGTCTGGCGCAAAGCCGGCAAACAGGGCCTGCTCGGCATCGACGTCGACGAGGAGTACGGCGGCGGCGGGGTCAAGGACTTCCGCTACTACGCACTGCTGTCCGAGGAGATGATCCGCGCGGGCGCCTCAGGCCCTGGATTCGGCCTGCACAACGAGGTCGTCGCACCGTACTTCAACGAGCTGTGCACCCCGGAGCAGAAGCAGCGCTGGCTGCCCGGCTTCTGCTCGGGCGAGCTCATCACGGCCATCGCGATGACCGAACCGGGCGCGGGCAGCGACCTTCAGGGCGTACGGACCACGGCGCGTCGTGCCGGAGGCGCGCCATCGGCAGAGCGCGACGGTGACCACTACGTCCTCAACGGCGCGAAGACCTTCATCACCAACGGGATCAACAGTGACCTGGTGATCGTGGTGGCCAAGACCGACCCGTCGGCGAAGGCGTCGAAGGGCACGAGCCTGATCGTCGTCGAGCGCGGCATGGAAGGCTTCGAGCGCGGCCGTAACCTCAACAAGGTCGGCATGAAGGCGCAGGACACCGCCGAACTGTTCTTCAATGACGTCCGCGTTCCGGTCGAGAACCTGCTCGGGACCGAGAACAGTGGGTTCTACCACCTGATGCACAACCTCCCGCAGGAGCGCCTGGGCATCGCCGCCGCGGCGGTGGCCGGCTGCGAGACCGTGCTCGCGCACACCCTTGAGTACGTGAAGACCCGCACGGCCTTCGGCCAGCCCATCGGCAGCTTCCAGAACACCCGCTTCGAAATCGCCGAGATGGACACCGAGGTGGAGATCGCCCGGACCTACCTCGACGACTGCATCATGCGCCACCTCAACGGCGACCTCGACGCGGTCGGCGCCGCAAAGGCGAAGTGGTGGTGCACCGACCTCCAGAAGCGCCTGGTCGACCGCTGTCTCCAACTGCACGGTGGCTACGGCTACATGCTGGAATACCCGGTGGCCAAGGCCTTCATCGACACCCGCGTCCAGCCGATCTTCGGCGGCACGAACGAAATCATGAAGGAGATCATCGGCAGATCGCTGGGCATCTGAGCAACTCGCGCTACCCGGTTGGGTGCTGGCTGCCGGATCCCGGCGTCCAGCTCCCGTCCGTTCCTGTCACCACGTGCTGGTGTCCAGTTTGAGGTTGAGGGGCTCCGGCACTGTCACGGTGGCTGGCATAACTGTCGCGGAACTCCACCCAGCGGGTCCAGCCGAAGGCTTCGATGATCTGCTGGTGGATATTGTTGAGAATCAGCGTGTGACGGCTGATGTGGGCGGCTGAGATGGTGATCTCCCCGTCGATGATCTCCGTGCTGAGCCCCGTGGAGAGCTCTATCGCACGGGCGATCTCGACAAGATCAGTGGGCGGTGGTGTGGTGGTGGGAATGTCTTCGCTTACAGCGGTCACTGGATGCTCTCCTCGCCGTACACAAGCCAATTCCAGTATGGTGCAGGCCGCTGGAGGGTGCCGGATACGTGGGACGAAGCCGTCGTTGGGCAGGTCGTGTCCGGAGCGTCCATGCCGGCCCCTGGGCGATCGGGTGAACTTTCCCTACTAAATACCCGTGAAACGGATATATCTTCCCGCCTGCGGTAAAGGTCCTTCGCTTTTGTGGCCACACTGGCAACAGGCGTGAGGGAGCACCAATGGCGCAGGAAGAAACCCCCGGCGTAGTCGTCGGAGTCGACGACTCGGAGTCGGCCCGCAAGGCGTTGGACTGGGCGATGACCGAAGCAGAGCTGCGGGGACTGCCGTTGCACGTTGTCGCTGCGGGTCCGGTTGCGCAGCCGTACGCGGGGGCGGCGTCGGGAACCGTCCACGGGCAGGAACTGGTGCATGCCGCCGATCAGTTGCGGCAATTCGTACAAGACCTTGTCGAGGCCGTCGAGCAGACGCGCGGGCGGTCCTTCGGCGGGGTGCTGCACATCCAGGTGTACGCCGGGACCGCGACCGAAGTGCTGCTCGACCTCTCCGAGCGACACGAGTTGCTGGTGGTCGGGTCCCGGGGCTCGGGTGGGTTCTCCCGGCTGCTGCTCGGGTCGGTCAGCACGGTGGTCGTCCACCACGCGTCGTGCCCGGTCCTGGTCGTGCGGAAGTAGTCACCGGACGCGCGGGTTCACCGTACGGAATTCTTCATCGCGGAAGTGGCCACCGGGCGGCAGGGTCGACCGTACGAAATTCGTTGCCTTCGCCTGGTTACCGTTGCCTGGCCGCCCGCGACCGGTCATTTCCGCCCGTACAGCAGCAGGCCTTCCAGGTCAGGCCGGGTGAACGGCTTGCCGGGCAGCGGTGAGGCGCCCTGGGCGCGCATGCCGTCCAGCATGATGTCCAGGAAGCGCACCGCGAGGCCCACCCGTTGCCCGTAAGGCAGTTCGACCGGTGGGAACAGGCAGCTCAGCAGCAGTGAGATGTCCGCGTCGGAGACATCCGCGCGCAGTGCGCCGGACTCCTGGGCCTGGTCCACAAGGCGGGCCATGACCTCGCCCAGATCGGCTCGGGCCCGCGTCATCTCCTCGGTGACCGGGACCCGGCCGCCGAGCATCGGCAGCAACCGGCCCGTACCGGAAACCAGCGCGAACCGCAGGTGCCGGGTCAGCGCGGCCCACGGGTCGGCCTCCTCGACCAGGGCCCGCTCAGCCTCTGCGGCCAACCGCCGGGTCTCGTCCACGATCACCCGCTGGACCAGTGCGTCCTTACCGGGGAAGCGCCGGTATATCGTCCCGACCCCCACCTGCGCCCGGCGGGCGACCTCCTCCATCGAGGCGTCGTAGCCGGTCTCGCCGAAGACGTCGCGGGCCGCCCGCAGAACCTGTTCCAGATTGCGTCGGGCGTCGGTGCGCAGACCATCGTCCGGGCCGGGCGAGGTCGGTGGTCGCGAAGTCCGGCCCTCACCCAACGGCCGTCTGGCCGCCGGGATGGACGCGCTGCCACGACTGTCGACGGTCACCCGCGATGTCCGTGCCGAAGTCGTACGAGCTGGTTGGATTCGTGCGTTTCCCATGTCGTGTCCCCCGAGGCAGGTTAAGCAGTCCATCCCCTACTAGGAGCCGAAGCCGACCCCTAGACCACCTGGCCGTTGCCTGTCCGCCGCCGAGCGTACCCGACACGGTGTCAGCACAAGGGGTGAATCCTGTCGGGATTTGCACACGGCGTGAAAGATACCTGACAGAGCGTCGCATCCCGTCGCCAGTAAGGGCTTTCGCGACAGATCCGGCGATCGGCGGATTGCCCGGCGACGTGTTGGGCACGATCGCCCCATGACGACTGCCCGGACGCGCACCCTGAAGCCCGCCAGGATCCTCATCGTCGGCGGCGGTTACGTCGGCATGTACACCGCCCTGCGCCTGCAGCGCAGACTCAAGACCGGGGAAGCGGTGATCACCTTGGTCGAACCCCAGTCGTACATGACCTACCAGCCCTTCCTGCCCGAAGCCGCAGCCGGGGCGATTTCGCCTCGGCACGTTGTCGTCCCACTGCGCCAGGTGCTGCCCAAGGTGCGGGTCATCACCGGGGCGGTCTCCTCGATCGAGCACGCCCGCCGGGCCGCCCGGGTCGAGCCGCTGGCCGGTGCTGCCTACGAGCTGGAGTACGACTACCTGGTGGTGGCCCCCGGGTCGGTCGCCCGTACGCTCCCGATCCCCGGACTCGCCGAGTGCGGCATCGGCTTCAAGACCATCGAAGAGGCCATCGCCCTGCGCAACCACGTTCTCGAACAGCTCGATATCGCTTCCTCCACCCGCGACCCGTCGATCCGCGACAAGGCGCTCAGCTTCGTCTTCGTCGGTGGGGGGTACGCGGGTGTGGAGGCGCTGGCCGAGCTGGAGGACATGGCGCGGTTCGCCTGCCGCTACTACCCCAGCATCACTCCGGGGGACATGCGTTGGATCCTCGTAGAGGCGTCCGGCCGCATCCTGCCCGAAGTCGGCGAGGACATGGGCCGCTACACGGTCGGCGAACTGCGGCGCCGGGGCATCGAAGTGCGCCTGGAAACCCGGCTCGAATCGGTGAAGGACAAGCGGGTCGTCCTGTCCGACGGCACCGAACTGGACGCCAGCACGCTTGTGTGGACCGCCGGGGTCAAGCCCAGCCCGATGCTGTCCCACACCGACCTGCCCGTCGACGAGCGGGGCAAACTGGCGGCGCGCGCCACCCTGGAGGTCGAGGGGACCAACGGCGTGTGGACGGCCGGGGACTGCGCCGCGGTGCCCGACCTGACCCAGCCGGGCAAGTCCACCAGCCCCAGCGCGCAGCACGCGGTGCGGCAGGCGAAGGTGCTCGCCGACAACATCCTGGCGCGGCTGCGGGACGAACCGGCGAAGGAATACCGGCACAAGTACGTGGGCTCGGTCGCCTCGCTCGGCCTGCACAAGGGCGTCGCGCAGGTGTACGGCATCAAGACCAAGGGCTGGCCGGCCTGGTTCATGCACCGCACCTACCACCTGAGCCGGGTGCCCACCGTGAACCGGAAAGTGCGCATCGCCGCGGAGTGGACACTGGCTTTGATGTTCCGCCGGGAGATTGTGTCGCTCGGGTCGATCGAGCACCCGAGGGCGGAGTTCGAATACGCGTCACGTGGCGACTGACCGGTTCTGCGGACCAGTCCAAACACCGGTGCGGAGACCCGTCCGACAGTCGCGTAAGGATGTCCAGCTTGTCCCCCAAACGGGGGCCCGCTTCCGCAGCGTGATTCCCCTGTGGCCGTCTTTCGCCCACACTGGGGTCATCGCGTGAAGTGAGCATCTGTAAGCATGGTGTAGCTATCGTGGGTCAATCGGACGCCCGCGGACGCGGTACGGCCACCGTACCGACCAGCGCGGACACCGTACGGACTCGGCAGGAAGCAGGCGGTTGAACATCACCCGGTGGGGCGCACGGCTGACCGGCGAGCGGCGGTGGTCCGTGCCCGCGGCGCGGCGGCAGGACCGCGGGCGGCGGGCGGAGGACCAGGCGCAAGGGGAGGCGGAAGGCCTCTTCCCGCTGCGCGACGTCCTCGCCCACGCCCCCGCGTTGATCGCCGTCACCCGAGGTTCCGCACACAAGGTCACTTACGTCAACAACGCCTACTGCGAGGTGTTCGGGCCCAGGCAGCCCGGTGGCACGGCACGCGAGACCCTGCCGGAACTGGCCGACCACGGCCTGCTCGCGCTGATGGACCAGGTGTACCGGGACGGCAGGCCGCGCACGGTGCGGGCCCACCGGGTGGACCACCGGACGGCGTCCTACCTGGGCCTGCCGGAGAGCGAACGGCAGCACGGGCACTACACGTTCGTCTGTGCGCCGGTGTGCCCCGGGAACTCCTCGTCCCGCGGTGTGCTGGTCTTCGCTGTGGACGTCACCGACCAGGTACAGGCCACGGACCGGCTGCGGGAGAGCGAGCGCCGGCACCGGCAGGCGGCGGTGACGCTGCAGCGCAGCCTGCTGCCGCAGCGCTTGGAGGACCCCGACGATCTCAGGGTGGCCGCCCGCTATCTGCCCGGCGGCACGGACGCGACCGTCGGCGGCGACTGGTACGACGTGATCACACTCGGCGCGGGCCGCACGGCGCTGGTCATCGGCGATGTGATGGGCCGGGGGATCAGGGCTGCGGCGGTGATGGGCCAGCTCCGCACGGCGGTTCGCGCCTATGCCAGGCTCGACCTGCCGCCGCACGAAGTCCTGCAACTGCTCGACGGGCTCGCCATGGAGATTGACGCGACCCAGATCGCCACGTGCGTGTACGCGGTGCACGATCCCAGCGAAGCCGTACTGACGTATTCGACCGCCGGGCACCTGCCGCCACTGGTCCGGAACCAGGACGGCAGTGTGCACAAGCTGGACGACGCCAACGGGCCGCCACTGGGTACCGGTGGGGCCTGGCCGCACACGTCAGGGGAGGTGCGCCTGGACCCGGGTTCCACCGTCGCGTTCTACACCGACGGCCTGGTGGAACGCCGGGGCGAGGACCTCGACGAAGGCATCGACGAGCTGGGTTCCGCGCTCGCCCGGGCCACCGGCCCCCCGGAGATGATCCGGGACCGGCTGGTCGAGCACATGCGGCTGCCCGCCGAACACGACGACGACGTCGCCGTACTGGTGGTCCAACTGCCGCTGCGGGACGCCAGCCGGGCCATGTTGTTCCGGGTGGCCTCGCTCGACCTGCTGGGCGGTCCCGAAGTGGCCGCACGGGCTCGGGCCTTTACCTCGGGTGTGCTGGCGAGCTGGCAGGTCACCGGGGAACTGCGGGAGCTGAGTGTGCTCGCGGTCAGCGAGCTCGTCGGCAACGCGCTCACCCACGGCACCGCGCCGATGCGGCTGCGGCTCCGCCGTACGGACCGGCGGTTGATCGTCGAAGTCGCCGACGCGGACGACCATGTGCCGCGCCGCAGGCACGCGGAGGCCGACGACGAGGACGGCCGGGGCATCGCGGTGGTCGCGGCGATCGCGTCGTCGTGGGGGGCACGGTTGAATCCGGCCGGGGGGAAGACGGTGTGGTGCGAGTTCCCGCTGTGACCGGGCCGGGCGCAACTTGATCGTTGTGTACAGGGTGCGCCGCTTTTCAGCGTCGGATGTACACAACGGTCACGTCGCTCAGACGGCGACGGGAACCTTCACCGAGGCGGTCTCCCGCTCGGCGGGCGTCGCCCAAACACTCTCGGAAGCGGCCACGATCCGGCCGTTCTGCACCGGGGTCAGGACCTTCTTCAGCCGCAGGCCGAGGAAGGTGATCAGGATTGAGCAGGCCATCATCGCGATCAGGTACGGAATCCACAGGGAGAACGCGGCCACCAGCCCGCCGAAGAGCGGCCCGGCCGCCATCGACAACTGCTTGACCAGCGACATCGCCGAGTTGTACTGACCCAGGAGCCGGGACGGCGCCAGGTCGGCGACCATCGGGCCCAGGGTCGGGGCGAGCAGGGCCTCGCCCAGACCGAACAGGCCGTACGTGGTGATCACGGTGATCGCGGCCCACAGCGCGCTGTGGCTCAGGATTCCGGAAGCCGCCGCGAACAGCCAGGCGACGAACCACACCACACCGGTCAGCGCGATGACGGAACTGCGCCTGCGCCCGTGGGTGCCCCTCAGGACGAACAGCTGTGCGGCGACGATCACGCTGGTGTTGGCGGCCATCGCCACGCCGAACATGCTCGGCGGGATCTTCGAAACCTCGGTGGCGAAGGCGGCCATGCCGGCCTCGAACTGGCCGTACACGGCGAAGAAGATGACCGCGCTGACGATCGACAGCCGGACCATGGCCTTGTTCCCCAGGATGTGCTGCCAGCCGGCACGGCTGCCGGATTTGCCGTCGGGGGAGGCTTCCCGGACGACGGCCGGCATCTTCACCAGGCCGACGACTACGGCGAGCACCACGAACATCGTGGCCTCGGTGCAGAAGAGCAGGACAAAGCTGCTGGGGCGCGAGGCGTCGACGATGAAGCCGCCGATGAGGGCACCGACGCCCAGGCCCAGGTTGTTGAAGGTGAACTGCAGCGAGAAGGCGCGGGCACGGTTCAACGGGTCGGTGACCCGCACGATCATCGTGGCCAGCGCCGGCTGGACGGAGGCGACACCGGCACCGAGCAGGGCGGTGCCGACCAGCACCATGACCCTGCCGTGCCCGAGGCCGAGCAGCAGTGAGCCGACCGCGGCCACCAGGGATCCGGTGACCACCACGATGTTGGGCCCGCGCCGGTCGATGACCGGGCCGACGAACGGCAGCACGATCAGCGCGGCGGCGGCGATGACAAAGAACGCGACGCCGGCCATGAAGGCGCTGAGATCGCGTACCTGCGTGACGTACACAAAAAGGAACGGGACAGTAAAACCGCTGCCGAACGAGGCCAGCGCGTTACCGAACTGGATCCTTCCCAGCGCGCCACGGGTCGCCATTGCACACCTCCTGCTTTCTCTCTGTAGTCCTCAGGTCTGTAGACCTCAGATCTGTAGTACTCAAGTGTCAAGACTTCAGACCTAAACTATAAGGAGATGTATGGATCTCGTCCAGTCGGTTGACAGGGCTGCTGGAGAGGTCAGGAACCAGGTACGTTCAGTGACGATGCTGTACGTGGGATACTTCGGCGCATGGAGGCGGCTGGCGTGGATCATGCGGACCCGGTGGAGATTGCTGAAACCCCGGTCGGCCCGGACGCTGACCTCGACGAATACATCGAGATCTACCAGCGCGAGTTCCCCGAGGTCGACCCGCAGGTCGAGATCATCGTGGCCGCGCTGTACAAACTGACGCGCCGGATGAACGTCGCGTACGGACGACAGCTGGCCGCGCTGGGCATCACCAACGCCGAGTGGGAAGTCCTCAAGGCTCTTGTCCTGGTGGGCAGGCCCTACCGGCTCAGCCCCGGCGAGCTCGCCCGCAGCCTGGGGCTGACCCCGGCGGCGATGACGCACCGGATCGACCGCATGGTCGCCGAGGAACTCGTCACCCGGACCCGGGACGAGAACAACCGGGTGCGGGTCATCATCGAGCTGACCGCCGCGGGGCGCGACGTCTGGCTCCGTGCAGCCCGGGAGGCCGCGGTCTTCGAGGCCGCGGTCATGCGGGACCTCGGCCACGGGGAGCGCTCCGCCCTCGGCGCGGGCCTGCGCGGCCTGATCGTCCGGGTCGAGGAGAACCAGCCGGACGCGATGGGTCGCATCGACGAGGAGTGAGGCTCAGGCCTCGGCGTCCCACCGGAGCTCAGGTGTGCGGAGACTGGTGGGCCGGGCCGATTCAGCGGGCAGTCTGAGGAACCGCGCACCGGTCGACCCGACCACGATCAGGAACGCGCCGGGCTGGTAGGCCCGGCGTGTCATCATCTTGCCCATTGGGCGGTGTGCGGAACCCCGACTTCCGCTTGTCTCGCTGAACTGAACTACGCCGAGGGGTCCCGGGCCAGTGCGGCCTCGGCGCGGGTGCGCTCGTCTATGGCGTCCTCGGTCATCGCCCGGTCGGTGTAGACCAGCGGCCGTTCGGCGTCCGTGATCAAATGCTTGACCACCTGCACGTTGCCGTTGACGTCCCACACGGCCATGCCGGGCGTCAGCGTGGGGATGATCTCCACGGCCCAGCGGGGGAGGCCGAGCACCCGGCCGGTGGCTCTGGCCTCCTCGGCCTTCTGCATGTAAATGGTCCGGGTGGAAGCCATCTTCAGGATCGCCGAAGCCTCCTTGGCCGCCGCGCCGTCGACCACATCGGACAGGTGGTGGACCACGGCGACGAACGACAGCCCGAGGCGGCGGCCGAACTTGAGGAGCCGCTGGAACAACTGGGCCACGAACGGGCTGTTGATGATGTGCCAGGCCTCTTCGACCAGGAAGATCCGCTTGATCCGGTCAGGCCGGATCCAGGTGTGCTCCAGCCACACGCCGACGATCGCCATCAGGATCGGCATCGCGATGGAGTTCCGGTCGATGTGCGACAGGTCGAAGATGATCAGCGGCGCGTCGAGGTCGATGCCGTCGGTGGTCGGGCCCTCGAACATGCCCCGCAGGTCGCCGTCGACCAGCCGGTCCAGGACCAGCGCCACGTCCAGGCCCCAGACCTGGACGTCGTCGACCTGCAGGCTCAGCAGTTCGGCGGACTCCTTACCGGGGTTGCGCAGGGCCTCCACGATGTCCGGAAGTATGGGCTGCCGGTCCAGGACATTCCGTACGACATGGGCGTGCGCGGCCTTCAGCGCATAACCGGCGCGTTCCTCAAGCCGACGGCCCATCGCTACTTCGATGATCGTGCGGAGGAGCGCGAGCTGCCCGGTCGAAGTGATCGACGGATCCAGCGGGTTGAGCCGGATGGCCCCGTCCGAGACGTCCGCGGGGTCGAGCTTGACCGGTTTGATGCCGAGCCTGTCCGCGATCAACGTCCACTCGCCGGAGCCGTCCTCGCCCTGGGCGTCCAGGACGACAACCTGCCGGTCGCGGAACCGCAACTGACGCAGGACGTAAGTCTTTTCTAGAGCCGACTTGCCGTTGCCCGACTCGCCGAGCACCAGCCAGTGCGGTGCCGGGAGCTGTTGTCCGTACAGCTGGAAGGGGTCGTAGACGTAACCCTTCCCGCTGTACACCTCACGGCCGATGATCACGCCGGAGTCGCCCAGGCCGGGTGCGGCGGTGGGCAGGTAGACCGCCTGCGCCTGCCCGGTGGACGTGCGCACCGGCAGCCGCGTGGTCTCCTGCTTGCCGAACACCAGACCGGAGAAACCGTCGATGAACAGGGAACTGATGGAGGGCATGGGCTGAACCTCCCAGGATTAGCGACGGATGCCGGTGGCGAACGGCAGGGTGTTCACGAACGCGCGGTGCTGCTCACGGTCGCACCACTCCAGCTTGAGGAAGCACTTCCCGGCCGAGGCGCGGATCGTCCGCTTGTCCCGCTCCAACTGGTCGGGGGTGCGGGCGGACACCGTGATGTAGCCGACGATGTTCACTCCGGCCGCACCGCCGGCCAGGTCCTCGCCGCGCTGGTCTACGCGCCCGGTGTGGGCCATGTCGCGCGGGTCGACCGTACGGTTCATCTTCGCCGCCCTGGCCACGTCGGCCTCGTCGTTGGTCTTCTCGGTGAGCATCCGCTCGATGGCCACGTCCGTGGGTTCGAGGTCCATCGTCACCGCGACCGTACGGATGACATCCGGTGTGTGGACCAGGAGCGGAGCGAGGAAGTTCACCCCGACCGGGGTCAGCGGCCACTCCTTGATCCAGGCCGTGGCGTGGCACCACGGCGCGGCCGTCTCAGACTCGCGGGTCTTGGCCATCAGGAACGTCGGATGCGTCGCGTCGAGCTCGGCCGGCCAGGCATAGCGCGCCTGCATGCCCTCGTACGCGTCGATCTGGTGGTCCGGGTCGTACATGCCGTGGATCAGCGAGGCCAGCCGTTGCTCGTCCAGCGGCTGCCGGACGCGGATGTCCGCCTCCATCAGCCGCGCGCACACGTCGGTCAGCTCACGGGCCATCACCACACCGAGGCCGGTGTCACCCTTGCCGAGCGCGCGGGCCTCAGCGGCCAGTTCGCGGGTGTAGTGCATGCACGTCACGAGGTAGGCCCGGTGCTGCTCACTGGACGTCGAAACCATCGACTGCAGGCTCTCGTAGCTGTCCACGATCCAGTCCTCGGCGTCCACCGAGCCGCGCCTGGCGACGTCCTTGGCGTGGGCGTCCGGGTCGGCGGCCAGTGTCCGGGCCATGATCTGCAGCCGGGTCACAAAGCCGTCACTGTTGGCGACGTGCTTGAGCAGCGTCCCGAACCGGTCGACCAGGGCTTCCTGGTCCTCTGAGTCGCGCAGCCCCACGCCGGGCCCCTCGATCTCGATCGCGGCGGTGATCGTCCGCCGGTCCAGGTGCATCAGGATGGTCAGCTCGTCCGGGCCGAACGGCACGTGCATCCAGCGCAGCGCGCCCACTCCGGGGGGCGTCGACACCTCCACCGTGGTGCCGCTGAGTCTGGTGCCCGCCTCCATCGCCGACGAACGGTAGCGGGACCCCGCGCGGAGCATGCGCTTGTACGAGCGGTTGATCTCGAACCACTTGTAGAACGTCCGGCGCCGGTACGGCATGAACACTGCGGCGAAGGCGAGCAGCGGGAAGCCGACCAAGCCCATGACCTTGAGTGGCAGGATCGGTGCGGCCAGGCCGAAGACCATGCCCAGCGCACCGCCGAACACGAGCAGGAAGATCTCGCCCGGCTCCCGGTTCTTGCCGATGACGGCGGTCGGCTTGGCCTTGCCGATGAGGAACGTGCGCCGCCTGGTGGCGACGGGTTGAGTCGTCATACCCGGCCTCTCGACATCATCAGTCTTTTCCGTTCCTGGCGTGCGGTGTGCTGGATGGACTCGGCGGCTTGGCCCCCGAGCCGGAGCTGGAACTGGAGCCGCTGCCCCGTGAGCCGTGCGCGGAGATGCCGGAGCTGACCGCGCTCGCCGCCGCCGGGGCACCGCCGCCCGACGAGCCGCGCGATCCGTGCGTACGGATGCCCTGCTTGAGATAGGTGGCCGGACCGGTCGGGGCACCCCCGCCGCCGCCACTGCCGACGGCTCGGCGGGACGCGCTGATGCTGGCCATGTCGTCGCCGAAGTTCGGTACGAACCGGTAGATCATCACGCTGGCGAAGATGGACAGGATCATGATGGCGAGCCCGCTGAGCACAGCAGTGAAGGCATCAGTCTCGCCGCCGCCGTCACTGATCGCGGTGGCCAGGCCGAGCACGATCACGATCACCGGTTTGATCAGATCGACGGCGATCATCATCCCGGCCCAGCGGCGGACGTGGTGCCACAGCGCGCGGTCCACCAGCCCGGAGTACACCGCTGTGCCCAGGATCGCGCCGACGTAGAGCATCGCGGCACGGACCAGGAGCTCCAGCCACAGGAGCGCCGCCGCCGCCATGGAGACCAGAGACAGGAAGATCAGCATGATCGGACCGCCGCCGAGCCCGCTGTCCGGGCTGAGCGCCTTGCCGAAACCGCCGAGGAACTTGTCGGTGTCCTGCTGGGTTCCGGACGCGATGGCCGCGGTGATGCCGTCCGTCAGTGACACGGTCATGTAGAGGACCAGCGGCGTGAAGGCCGAAGCGATCACCGCAAGCCACAGGAAGCCGATGGCCTCGGAGAACGCCGTTGTGATGGGGACGCCGCGGGCGGCGCGCTTCGCCACCGCCAGGAGCCACAGGATGATCGTCAGGAAGGTCGAGGCACCGAACACCACGGCGTACTGCCGCAGGAAGCCCGGGTTGGTGAAGTCGACCTGAGTGGTCTCATTCACCGCGACGGAGAGTTTCCCGATGATCCAGGAAGCCGCGTCGGCACAGCCCTTGGCGATCGTGCCGAGCGGGTCGGCGAGGGCCCCCGTGTTCGACAGCGAGTTGGGGGTGGGCACCCCGGCGCCCCCACCGTTCTCGCAGTACGTCTTGGCCGGGCCGGTCATCGCGTCGCAGTACGACGATCCGCTCCCCGGCGGCGCGGTGCTGGGGGCGGTCGAGCCGGAGGGGTTGGGCGACGGCGTGCCGGACGGACCCGGTGTCGGCGCGGCCCAGACCGCGGTCGCGCCGAGGAACAAGGCGGTCTGGACAGCGGCGAACACCAGGCCGAAGCGGCGGCCTGCGACAGGACCAGTGCGGTCAGCGGGCATAGCGCAGCACCTCGAACTCCTGCGCGGCCCTGGCGATCTCGTCCGGCCCGGACGGCATCTGCAGACCACTCACCGGAGCGGGCCCCTCCTTCTGGCTGAAATCAACCAGCTTCCAGTCGTCGCCCGTCCAGGACAGCCGCATCGTGGTGGTCGACCAGGCCTCACTCACCGGCTTGGTGGAACCTGCCCCGGCGAGGCCGACGATGCCGGCACTCCACACCTCCACGGTCGCCGCCGAGTCGCTGTACACGACGGACTTCGTACCGACCGGCAGGGCGCGGCACACGAATGTCAGTCCTTTGGGGGCCTCCCCCCTGGGGTCGAGCCCGAAGGCCTCCGTCTGGGCGCGGAAGGCCTGGTCGGCCCGCTGTGACAGGGCGGTCCGAGCCGCCGGGTCGGCGATCGCGGCGATTATGGCCTTGCGGTCCAGGTCGCGGAACATCTCCGCGGAGCCGTAGACCACCGAGTAGTTCGCCGCGGCGGACGCGGCACCTTCCCTTGTCCGGGCGTAGCCCGTACCGACACCGGCCACGATGGTCCGGGGCGGCGTCGCGGGGGTCACGTTCACCTGTTTCGCCGCTGTGCCGGTGTTCGCCCCGGCAGGAGTCTTCGGGGGGTCGGACCTGTTGCTCGCGACCATGACAACGACGATGAGCACGGCGATGACGACCAGCACGCCGATGCCGGAGCGCAGCGGATTGCGCGGCCGTGACGAATCGTCAGGGGAGACCGCCGCGCGGGCGGCGGGCGGATCGGGCAACCTGAGCCGTGTACGCGGCTCCTGATCGTCGCTCACACCCGGCCCCCTTCCGGTGACGTGACGGATCGGGCACGGAGCCCCAGGTCACGTCGATCTTCCCAGAGGCGGCGCGGTCGCGCGCCGTTCCTGAGCATCCGTCCGGAATGCTGCGTTCTAGCACCGGGGAACGGGGGAGAGCCGCGCAGCACAGATGTGCGTGCACCGCGGGTGGGGACGCACGCCACGGAATTCACCGCCCTTGGGACACGGGGGTATCGGACCGGAACGGCGCTTGAGGCCTGCCTGGGGGGACCCGGGGTATAAGGCCGACCTACACGGCCATTCCGTACACGATCGTAAAAAGCGTACCGAGGGATCCGATGATGAACACGCCGGTAAGGCCCGCGATGATCAACCCCTTGCCCTGTTCAGCGCTGAAGCTGTCCCGCATGGCGGTGGCTCCTATGCGCTGCTTGGCGGCACCCCACACGGCGAGCGCCAGGCAGATCAGGATCGCCACGGCCATGACGACCTGGACCATGGTCCTGCCTTGTTCACCGAGGGACTTAAAAGGCCCCCAGTTCGGTGCGATCCCTCCGATGATGGTGTTGATGTCGCCGTCGCCCGCACCGAGGTACATTGCGTTCACCGCCCCCGCATTCGAGTTGTAATGAGGACACCCCGCCAGCATGACGGGAGACTGACTGTCAGTCGATTATCGTTGTAGACAGCCCGGCTGGGGAGGGCGACGCGCCAGACAGCAGGTAATACAGCACCGATCATCTGGTTGGAAAGGCACTTCGAGCGTCCGGATTCCGGCTGTTTCCCGTCGGTGTGCGGCGAGGGGGTCTCCTGTGAAGAAGGCGTGGATCACCGTCGCCGTTGTGGGCGGCGCACCGTTCGGATTAGTCGCCGCGATCACCGTCGGCGTAGCTGCGATGTCGGCCGGGATGCCTGGTGGGTCGGCCTCCGCCAACGGTTCGACCATGGAACTCGCACCGGGTTCGGTTCCGGCGATTTACCAGGCGGCGATAGAGCGGGTTGGGCGTACGTGTGCGGAGATCTCGCCGGCCCTGCTCGCCGCGCAGTTGTACCAGGAGAGCGGATTCAAGCCGAATGCCGTCAGCGGCGTCGGAGCGCAGGGCATCGCCCAGTTCATGCCCGGAACATGGCCGGATTGGGCTGTCGACGGCGACGGTGACGGCCGTAAGGACCCCTTCGATCCGGATGACGCGATCCCCGCCGCCGCGGCGTACGACTGCGCGCTGGCGAGATACACCGCGAAGGTGCCGGGGGACAAGACCGACAACATGCTCGCGGCGTACAACGCCGGCGCGTACCGCGTCATCCAGTACAACGGTGTCCCGCCGTACAAGGAGACGCAGAACTACGTCAAGAACATCCGCTCGCTGATGGACAGTTTCGGGGTCGTCAAGTCCCCGCTGATGCCGGTTCAGCAGGCGGTGGGGGCAGTGGAGTACGCCCAGACGAAGCTCGGGACCCCGTACCTGTGGGGCGGCGAGGGGACTGCCGCCGACGGCGGCCGGTTCGACTGTTCGGGACTGACCCAGGCGGCCTACGACAAGGTGGGCATCAAACTGCCCCGGGTGGCCAACGACCAGTGGAACGCGGGCCGGCACCCGACGCGTGATCAACTGCTGCCGGGCGACCTGGTGTTCTTCGCATACAACCTGAAGGACCCACGCAGCATCCACCACGTCGGCATCTATGTCGGCGGTGGCATGATGATCAACGCCCCGTACACCGGCACGGTCATCAAATTCGCTCCGATCGACCGGCCCGACTACATCGGCGCGACCCGGGTGACACCGGAAGGGGCGGAGGCACTGCCGGTGCGGAAGCCGGACGAGGTCACCGGTCCCAGGACACAGCCGCAGTCGGGTGCGGGGGCGCCGGCGGCGACGTCGTAAGGGTGGCCTGCGACGGCCTCGCCCGGTCGCACGGTGTCTCCCGTACGGCTTCATCGTCCTGCTGCGCGCAGGTCTCCCGCTGACCTGCTGACCCGTTCAATCCACGCGACAACGCAGGACCCGCTGATCCGTCTGCCCACGGACGCAGTCGGGCCCGGCTCCTCGGAAGAGGAGCCGGGCCCGACTGCGTCAAGCAGTGGTTCAGACGCTGACGCCGTGTGCCCGGAGGTAGGACAGCGGGTTGACCGCCGAACCGTAGTTCGCGGTGGTGCGGATCTCGAAGTGCAGGTGCGGGCCGCTGGAGTTGCCGGTCGAACCCGACAGGGCGATCTTCTGCCCCGCGCCGACCTGCTGGCCGACCTGCACGGACACCGAGGACAGGTGCCCGTACTGGGAGAACTTGCCGTCCGCGTGGCGGATGACGACCTCGTTGCCGTACGCCCCGGCCCAACCGGCGGAGACCACGGTGCCGGTGGTGATCGAACGGACGGTGGTGCCGCTCGCCGCGGTGAAGTCCTCGCCGGTGTGGTGGCCGCTGGACCAGGCCGAACCCGCGGATCCGTAGCTGCCGTGCGGCCGGCCGGTGACCGGGGCGACGTAGCCGGTGGCCGAGCCCTTGTCGGCGGTCGGCGCGGCCTGCTTTGTGGTCGTGGAGGTCTTGGGTGCGGCGGCCTTCGGCGCGTCCGTCTTCGGGGCGGCCTTCGTTTCGGTCTCAGCGGCCTTCGGCTGTGACTTCTGCGTCTTCGGGGCCGGAGCGGCCCCGGCCTTCGGGGCTGCGGTCTTCGGAGCCGAGGCTGCCGCGGTCGCGCCGTTCAGCGACAGCGTCTGGCCCGGCAGGATCATGTCCGGGTTGTCGCCGACGGTGCTGCGGTTCGCCTCGTACAGTGCGGGCCAGCCGCCCGTGACGCTGTGTCCTTCGGCGATCCGCGACAGCGTGTCCCCGGCGGCGACCAGGTACGACGCGGCGTCGGTGAGCTTGTCCGCCTTAGGGGTCTGAGCCTTAGGGGTCTGAGCCTTGGGGGTCTGAGCCTTAGGGGTCTCAGCCTTAGGGGTCTCAGCTTTGGGGCTCTCAGCTTCGGGGCTCTCAGCCTTGGGGGCTTCAGCCTTCGGCTCGGTCCGCGTCTGCGCCGGGATCTTGACCTCGACGGACTTGGTGGGCTCCGGGGCGGTGGTCGCCGGGGACTTCTTCGACTCGGCCTGCTGCGCCTTGGGGGCCGAAACCTTGGTGTCGGCGTCGGGGGCGCCGCCGCCGCGGGTCAGGCCGGCCTTCACAGAGCAGACGGGCCACGCGCCGGGACCCTGCGACGCGAGGACCTTCTCCGCGACGGCGATCTGCTGGTCCTTGGTGGCCAGGTTGGCGGTCGGGGCGTACTGCGTGCCGCCGAAGGCCTTCCAGGTGCTCGTCGTGAACTGCAGGCCGCCGTAGAAGCCGTTGCCGTTGTTGATCTTCCAGTTGCTGGTGCTCTCGCACTGGGCGACCTTGTCCCACGTGCTGACGGACGCGGCGTGCGCGCTGGTCGAGCCGATGAGGGGCATGGCCACTCCGGCGCCGGTGACGCCTGCGGCGACCACCAGTCGGGCGGTGCGGGACTGCTTGAAACGACGGTGCCGGCCGGTGTTGGACTGCATCAGAACGTTCGCTCTCTCCATACGCCTGCGAGGTGAGCTGTCGGATTCGGGCTGGAGTCGCCCGGCCGTAGGTGTCCTGGGACAGGACGTGTACGGCTTCACCCCAAGCCGTCGCCCGGACGATGTCCGGGTACGGCGTACTTCACCTGGTTCCCCCGCGCCTGCCGTGAGTCCTTGTCAGCTTCCCGTGCGTCCGGCGGCAGGCTTCGGCGTACCGGACGGTGGGGTCCGAGTGGGATACGGACCGGATGAACGCTAAACACAGAATCGCTAGATCACAAGTTGATGTTCGAAAGGTCACGGTTCTGGCGAAAGAATGTTAACCGTGCGTGCTTGCCTGGCGACTAATTGATTCCGATGTTGCTGTATGAGTCGACTCGCTTACACTGGGCGGCGAATTTGCGGCACTTGTCTGCTATGCCCGGCATTCGGATCGCCGCGAGTGCTCTCGGCTCTGTGTTCGGTGCCGACGGATACCATTGCCCGGCGGCCTCTTTCCCTGCGGATGCGTCTGACCTGCTCAAAGTTCACTCTGCGGCTCTTCAGGGAATCGGTCTTCCTCATCGCCGTGCAGTCCGTCGTGCTGTCGGCACGGCTTCTTCAAAGCGGAGGTACTCGGTGGGTCTGTTGCGTGACAGGTACTAAGCAAATTACAAGTATCTAGACATCTTTGATGGTTTGCGGTAGGAGTAATTCATGACTTTGGGTGGGGATGGCCGAGCGCTTTCGCATGATGTTCTTGAAGAACTGCGCCGACGGGCGGTGGAACGAATGTTGGCAGGAGAGAGTCCAGCGTCTG